>CACZON010000268.1 GCA_902782805.1 Oscillospiraceae bacterium | reverse complement strand
GAAGTTCTTTTGGAAGAGCTCCCGGTTTTCAAAGGGATAATGATACTGCGCAAAGGGCATCGAACCGGAATCGAACCAGCAGTCGATGACCTCGGGGACGCGCTTCATCTCGCCGCCGCATTTTTTGCATTTCAGGGTAACAGCGTCGATGTACGGGCGGTGTAGCTCGATATCGTCCGGGCAGTTTTCGCTGCGCGATTTGAGCTCGTCGATGCTGCCGATGCACTCGCGCTCGCCGCACTCGCATTCCCAGATGTTGAGCGGCGTGCCCCAATAACGGTTGCGGGAAAGGCCCCAGTCCTGAACGTTCTCGAGCCAGTCGCCGAAGCGCCCCTTGCCGATCGACTCGGGGATCCAGTGGATCGTATTGTTGTTCCGGATCAGATCGTCGCGCACCTCGGTCATTTTGATGAACCAGGATTCGCGGGCGTAATAGATCAGCGGCGTATCGCAGCGCCAGCAGAAGGGATAATCGTGTTCGAATCTCGGCGCGTCGTAAAGCAAGCCTTCTGCAGAAAGGTCCTTCAGGATCTGCGGATCGGCGTCTTTGACGAACATTCCGGCGTAAGGCGTCTCGGGCGTCATGTTGCCCTTGCCGTCTACGAGCTGAACAAACGGAAGATCGTATTTGCGGCCGACTTTCGCGTCGTCTTCACCGAACGCCGGCGCGATATGGACGATGCCGGTACCGTCGGAGAGCGTAACGTAATCGTCGCAGACGATATAATGGGCGCGTTTCCCCTGCTTTTCGACAAGCGGCTTCACGCAGTCGAAGAGCGGTTCGTAATCGCGGCCTTCGAGCTCGGTGCCGACGTAGGTTTCGAGGATCTCGTAGGCGGGCTCTCCGTTCTTCGAAAGCGGCGAGAGAACGGTATCGAGAAGCGCTTTCGCCATATAGTAGACGTAACCGTCCGCAGCCTTTACCTTGCAGTATTCGGCATCGGGATTGACGCACAGCGCGAGGTTCGAGGGCAGGGTCCAGGGAGTCGTCGTCCAGGCGAGGAAATAGGCGTCCTCCCCGACGCATTTGAAGCGCACGACCGCCGAGCGTTCCTTAACGGCTTTGTAGCCCTGCGCGACTTCGTGGCTCGAAAGCGGCGTTCCGCAGCGCGGGCAGTAAGGAACGATCTTGAAGCCCTTATAGAGCAGTCCTCTTTTATAAATCTCCTTGAGCGCCCACCATTCGGATTCGATAAAGGTATTGTGATAGGTGACGTAGGGATCATCCATATCGGCCCAGAATCCGACCGTATTGGAGAAGTCTTCCCACATCCCCTTGTATTTCCAGACGCTTTCCTTGCATTTTTCAATGAACGGCTCTATGCCGTAGGCTTCGATCTGGTCTTTTCCGTCGAGTCCCAGTTCCTTTTCGACCTCAAGCTCGACCGGCAGGCCGTGGGTATCCCAGCCGGCCTTGCGGGGGACGTCGTAGCCCTTCATGGTCCGGTAGCGCGGGATCATATCCTTGATGACGCGCGTGAGCACGTGGCCGATATGCGGCTTTCCGTTCGCCGTAGGCGGGCCGTCGTAGAACATATAGTTGGGGCCGCCCTCGCGGTTTTTCATGCTCTTGCGGAAGATATCGTTCTCGCGCCAGAACTGTTCGATCTTCTTCTCGCGCTCAACGAAATTCATATCCGAAGAAACTTTCTGATACATTTCGCTTTTCTCCCTCCAAAATATTGTCCGATAGAAAAAAACAAGGCTTCGCCCAAACGGGACGAAGCCGACGATACCACCCATTTGCTGCGTACGATCATACGCGCTCCCTCTAACGCGGGACAACGCCTGAGTCTACTGCGGCGAACTTGCCGGTTCGGTCAGGAGCTCCGGAGTGATCTTTCCGCGAAACGCTTTGCACCGGGCTTCCACCCTCCCCGGCTCGCTTCGGCAGCTTCTTTCGGGAAACTCTCCTTCATCGCCTTTTCCTATCGAACTTATTATATGCATCCAAGGGGGTATTGTCAAGTTTTTTATTCGGATCCGCGCGTTTTTCCGCCATACCCGAATAAAGAGAAGAGCCCGGGAAAAATCCGGGCTCTTTGATCGCTTTTGATCCGGTTATTTGAACTGTTCCTCGTAGGCTTTGATATTGGCTTCCACGACGAGATCCATTTTCGGATCGGTCTTTTCCTCCATCCCTACCGTATCGAAGAATTCGAGCACGCGGCGGCTCTCGGGCGTATAGGCTTCCCATTTCGGCATCGGCGTACCGTCGGCGTCCTTTCCGTTCGGATCGCCGGTCTTGATGAAATTCGTCCAGTAGTTGCACATCTGCCGCGCGAGATCGAAATGATGGCCGTCGAACGGACGCCAGCATTTCGCGAGCGTTTCAAAGGTGAACCAGAGGTCGCTCGAATGGAAGGAGCCGGCGTTGTCTCCCGGGATCGCCGGATTGAACGCGTAAGCCCATACCTTTTTGCCCTGCTTCGAGAACATATCGGCGAGGATACGGGTGGATATCTCGTTGCCGTTGATCAGCGTTGCGCCGGGGAACGGTTTTCCGGAGGCTTTCCAGAATTTCAGCATCTCGGGCGCGAGATCTCCGTAGTTTTCCTTTGCGTAGGCTTCGATTTCCGCTTCGCTTTCTCCGCGCGCTTCGAGGTTGAGCTCGTCCGCGGTGTAGCCGACCATCACGGGGACGTCGTGGGTCAGATTGCGGAACACGTAGCCGTCAACGTCGGTCGTAACGAATTTGCCGTCGATCGAGCTCGAGAAGAAGAGGCCGGATTCGGCCGCTTTATCGCGGATAAAGAACGCGTCGAGCTTTCTCGCTTCTTCGATCGTCTCCACGCCGAGCGTTTCCTTGAGGAACTTCTCTCCGACTTTTTCCGCTTCGGCAAGCGGCATCGGCTCGCTGAAGAAGGAATGCGGGAACTTCGTGCGCACCGCGCCGCAGGCAGCGGACTGGATGATCGCTTTTTCGAAGAGGCCCTTCATCTGCGGCGAAGAAAGATGCGTCGAAACGGAAACGCCGCCAGCGGACTGGCCGCCGATCGTTACGTTGTTCGGATCGCCGCCGAAGTTCGCGATATTGCGGCGGACCCATTCGATGCCGGCTTTCTGATCAAGGAAGCCGAAGTTGGTCGGCGTATCGGGCTGCTCGCGGGTCAGGTCCGGATGCGCGAGGAATCCGAAGATATTGAGGCGGTACGCGATCGAAACGACGATGACGCCGCGCGAAGCCATGCGCTCTCCGTCGAATTCCATCTCGTAAGAATAGCCTTCCTGCAGGCCGCCGCCGAAAATCCACACGTAAACGGGCAGATTGTCATGAATCGTATGCGCCGGCGTCCAGATATTCAGCGTCAGGCTGTCTTCGCTCATCGGGACTTCGGGATCGACATGCCATTCTTTCGAATAAAACGCGTCGGGATCCCGGCCGGGGGTGCGCTGCATATTGATCGGGCCGAACTCGAAGCAATCGCGGACGCCTTCCCAGGGCAGCGGGGGCTGCGGGGCTCTCCAGCGGTTTTCGCCGACCGGCGGCGCCGCGAAGGGGATGCCTTTATAAACGGTGATGCGGGCGTTCGTTCCCGGGAAGCCGCGAACGAGGCCGCTTTCGGTTTTCGTTTGTCTTACGTACATACTTTATCTCTCCCGTATTTCTTATTTGAGGCCGTAGAATTCCATGTTTTTGCCGACGATGAACGCAATACGCGGATCGGTTTCCAGCTCGGTTTTGATCTCGTCGCCGAAAATAAGCGGATGCGGATTTTCGGTATACGGTTTCCATTCGGGCATGGGGGTGCCGTCGTGATCGACGCCGTTCGGGTTTCCGGTACGCGCGAAGTTGGCGAAATAGTTGCACAT
>CACZON010000267.1 GCA_902782805.1 Oscillospiraceae bacterium | reverse complement strand
TGAATGCCCATACGCTCGATCTCAACGAGCTGCGCGGCTTCGGGCGGAAAAAGCCGCTGCTTCGCTGCTGCTTCCTGATCGGCGCGGTCGGGATCGGCGGAATCCCGCTGTTCTCCGGCTACGTCAGCAAAACCTTGCTGCACGAAGGGATCGTGGAGGCGACGGAAGCCTTCGGCGGAGCGTGGTATCTGCATCTGGTCGAATGGCTGTTCCTGATTTCCGGCGGAATGACGCTCGCCTATATGACGAAGCTGTTCGTCGTTCTCTTTATCGACCGGAATCCGCAGAAGCAGGCGCAATGGGAGGAAAAAACGCATTACGCAAAGCTCCCGGCGGCGCTTTCGATCCTCTGCCCGGCGGTTCTGATCCCGATCCTCGGCGCGCTGCCGAATCTTACGATGGACCGGATCGCCGATCTCGGATGCGATTTCTTCCATGCCGGCGCACTGCATCACGCCGTTTCCTACTTCAGCGTAGAAAACCTCAAGGGCGCCCTGATTTCTCTGCTGATCGGCGCTGCGGTATATTTCGGGTTTATCCGCCGTTTCCTGATGAAAGACGGACGTTACCTCGACCGCTGGAATCAAAAACTCGATCTCGAAGAAATCCTCTACCGGCCGCTGATCCTCAAATGGCTGCCCGGCTTCTTCGGCGCGATCGCGTCGGTCTTCGGCGAAAACAAAGTTACGGCGCCGCTTTGCCGTCTCGTTTTCCGCGGTGTGAGCGAATTGGGCGCGCTCTTCGGAGACAACAAGGTGACTGAGCCCGCGTCGAAAGCGGCCTTCCGCGGCAGCGAAATCGGCGTTCACGGCGTCGGAGATCTGCTCGACGGTACGGTGTTTGCGCTGAGCAAAACCGTTTTCCGCGATTCTCCGCCGCCGAGCGACGAGAAGCTCGCGGAGCATTATTACTTCCGTCTCGGAAACCGTCTCGACAAGCACGCGATCTGGGCGGGAAAAGAGCGGGAGGGAGGCCATCGCTACGCGCGGCGCCTGGTCCGGATTCATACCACGTTGCTCAATACGTTCCGGATGATCGCCGGGAACCTTTCGTTCGCGCTTCTGATGCTGAGCTTTGCGATCGTTCTGATCTTCCTTTATATTTTCGTTCTGCGATCGTAGCTTTATGAGCCCCCGCGCTTCGGCGCGGGGGATTTCTTATGTTCCGCTTTTGATTCCAAACAGAAAAAATATTCAAATAATCGCTAAAAAGGCTATACAAAGTTGACGCAAGGTTGTATAATATAAACAGATTCGTACAGAAATCATAAAACGATAGGAGGAATCACATTGGAATACCCAGTTCATGCTCATGATATTCGGGTCAGCGATCCGCATATTCTGGCAGACAAAGCAACCGGTAAGTATTACATGACTTGCTCCGGTTTCGGCGCAATGCTCAACGGGCAGATGCGTATGAACGCGATCGGCGTTCGCGTTTCAGAGGATCTGATCCACTGGACGGAACCGATCTGCGTTTTCGACGGCACCGGCAGCCCCGCGGCGGAAATGCACCTGATCAACGGAAAATACTATATTTCCGGAACGAACGGCGAGCCCGGCCACACGAGAGAATCCCTGATTCTCCGCGCGGACAATCCGCTCGGCCCCTATGAACGCATCAGCGAAACGCCTTATCACTGCTATTCTCCGGATGGCTGGCAGACGATCGACTCCACGCTCTACGTGGACAAAAACGGAAAACCCTGGCTTGTTTATTCTCACGAGTGGTATCAGGTTTCCGACGGTCAGTTCGCGGCGCAGCCCCTCTCCGACGACCTTTCGAAGACGATCGGCGAGCCGATGATCCTCTTCCGCTCCTCCGAAGCGAATTGGGCCGATGATCAGATCTGGTCCCATACCGACGGCGGCGGCGTTACCGACGGCTGCTGGTTCCATCGCCTTAAAAACGGAACGCTCCTGATGCTCTGGACCACCCGTTCCCGTACCGGCTACTGCCTCGGCTACGCAAAGAGCAGCAACGGCGATATCACCGGCGCATGGACGCAGTGTGAGCGCCCGCTCTACGCGCACGACGGCGGCCACTGCTGCATTTTCAGACGCCTCGACGACGACCAGCTCATGATGTCCTTCCACGTAGCCGACGCCGGCCCGAAGATGCTCTGCATCGCGGAAATGGAAGAAAAGGGCGACGATCTCTATATCGTCAACGAGCTGACCGGCAACTGGTTCGATACCTGCGGCGGCAACGCAAAGAAGTACAGAAGTCCGGTCCGTCCGGCGGAAGAACCCGCGATGACCCGCCTCGGCCTTTCCGGCTGGGAAGCGGAGAAAGCGTATTCCGTAAAGTACGCTCCGCCGAAGGAAGAGCCCGAGGTGGAAAAGAAACCTGCGAAAAAATCGACGAAAAAGGGCGCCTGATTGGCCGTTCGATCGAGACTTATGAAATAAGGAGTGAGAAATTTGGAATATCCGATTCACGTTCTGAATATGAATGTTGCCGAAGCGAATATTTTGGCGGATCCGGTATCGAATAAGTATTATATGTA
>CACZON010000266.1 GCA_902782805.1 Oscillospiraceae bacterium | reverse complement strand
TGAGCTCCACAGAATCGTTGCGTTCTACCGCGACCCGGAGGATCTTGCCGCTTTTGAGCTTCAGGCAGAAGTCTTCATAGCTCATCTTGTCCCCGTCTGCTGTAACCGGAATATAATCCCGCATCTCAACCTTTCTGCCGATTTTTACGTTTTTAAGCAGAGCGCAGAGCGTTTCGATTTCTTCCTCATTGAGCTCTGCGCGCCACAGATCCCAGGGGCCCATCCCGTATACGACCTCGGCGGATTCGACCGCCGAAGGCTTCAGATCGTAAAAAGGCTTTTTGCCGAAATCAGAGGCGATCAAGTGCCAGAGACCGATCGCCATAAGCAGAAGAAACAGCGCCGCAATACAGATTCGAACCGTCTTTTTGGAACCTTTCATGGCGCACCTCCGATCATTTCGGGATTCAGATGTGGACGCTTATCCTGAATGATATAGGATAATAACATGTTCGCCTCGAAATACGAATCGTCAAATCCTTCTTCGTAATCGTAATACACGCCGTTGATGAGAAAGAGCGTCTTCCATTGCGGCGCCTGATCGGCGGAATCCTTCGCGTAAACCGTTTTCCGCGTATATTCAACGTCCGGCAGGAGCCAAAGCTTCAGAGTGACGATGTAATCCTTCCCCATCGTTTTTATCTCAGGATCCACTTCGCCCTCGTAGCGCCGCAGCCGCAAATGGTCAAGAAAGGCAAGATACGCGGAACAGTCCCGTTCGGTCAGCTCCACGCGTTTCGATAAGTCCCACTCCTCGAGGGTGATTCCTTTGAGCGTCGATTTCGTAACGAGCCCGAAGGGATCGTGCCCGAAGCCGGTCAGCACCGCCCAGACGCCGCCGAGCAGCAGCGCGAGTATGAGCACGAGCGCGCCGCAGAGGATCGCGATTCGTTTTTTCTTCACTGCAAGCTCTCCTTTGATTCCTTTTTTGCGGATCTTAAAAAGAAACACCGGGAGAAAGCCCGGCGTTTCTTACGGAATAATCGTGGGTTTGAGCTGTTCTGCAACGTTGACGATGACCGCGGCCTGGTATTCGGAAACCTTCTCGCGGTTCGATTCCGTGAACTTTTTAGCGACGAAGTGCAGGATCACGATCGAGACGGCCAGGATCGCTGCCGCAGCGAGCGCGGCGATCAGGAAATGATCCGTCAATACGCCGATCAGGATAAAGCTGCCGACCGTAAGCACGAAGGTGATCAGCAAGGCAGTTACACGGAACATGAAGCTCGTACGGTTCTTCGCCCGAATGTTTTTCTTCTCTGACATGTGGATCTCTCCTTTCCGTTTTTGCTCTTTCTTCTTACGGTTATATTATAGATCCTGCACAAAATTCTGTCAATAATATTAACAAAACTGTAATTATCTTTAACCGATTGTAACCTTTCGATGATCCTTTGCGGGAACGAAAAAAGAACGCTTTGAGAAAAAATCCCAAAGCGTTCTTTGAAAGATGATTTTAATCGGACGGAAAAGTCCCTCAGGCCGCGGCTTTTTTCGCCGAAAGCTTCCGGAGCACGAAGAGCACGGCCAGCAGCAGCACGATCGATGCGCCGAGCGAGATCCAGATACTCTCCGAAAGGCCGGCGATGACAAAGCCGACGAAGGAGACCGCCGCAACGGTCAGCGCGTACGGAAGCTGGGTCGAAACGTGGTTGAGATGGTTGCACTGAGCGCCGGCGGAGGACATGATCGTGGTATCCGAGATCGGCGAGCAGTGGTCGCCGCAGACGGAACCCGCGAGGCACGCGGAGATGCCGATGATCATCAGCGTTGAGGAATCCGGGAAGATCGCCGTTACGATCGGGATCAGGATGCCGAAGGTGCCCCAGGAGGTGCCGGTGGAGAACGAAAGCACGAGCGCAACGAGGAAGATGATCGCCGGCAGGAACATATTGAGCCCTGCGGCCGCTCCTTCCATGATTCCCTTGACGAAGTACTTCGCGCCGAGCAGCGAAGTCATATTTTTGAGCGAGGTCGCGAGGGTCAGGATCAAAATCGCGGGGACCATCGCCTTAAAGCCGGCGGGAACGCATTCCATTGCGTCCTGAAAGGTAATGACTCTGCGGATCAGCAGATACGCGATCGTAAAGACGAGCGCAATCAGCGCGCCCCAGGGCAGGCCGATCGTCGCGTCCGTCTCCGAGAACGCGTCGACAAAGCCGAGTCCGTCGTGGATTCCGCCGATGTAGAGCAGCGCGTAGACGCAGATGACGATCAGGAAGAGGATCGGCAGGATCAGGTCGATTACCTTGCCCTTTGAGGAAACGTTTTCCTGCGTTTCCTCCACGCGCTCGCCGGAGGTATAGAGATCTCCCTTTTCGATCGCGTTGCGTTCGTGGAGCTTCATCGGGCCGTAATCGAATTTCATCAGCGAGATCGCAATGATGAAGACGAGCGTCAGAAGCGAATAGAAGTTATACGGGATCGCGCTGATGAAGAGCTTGAGTCCCTGTCCTTCCTCGGTGTAGCTCGAAACAGCCGCCGCCCAGGAGGAGATCGGCGCGATCATGCAGATCGGCGCCGCGGTGGCGTCGATCAAATACGCCAGCTTCGAGCGCGAAATCTTGTGGCGGTCCGTAACCGGACGCATTACGGAACCGACCGTAAGGCAGTTGAAATAATCGTCGATAAAGATCAGAACGCCGAGCAGGAACGTTGAGAGCATCGCGCCGACGCGCGTTTTGATATGCTTTTCCGCCCAGGCGCCGAAGGCCGCGCTTCCGCCCGCTTTATTGACGAGCGCAACGAGGATCCCGAGAAGCACCAAAAACGCGAAAATACCCGCGTTATCCGCAATCGCGGAGATGATGCCGTTGTTGATGACCGCGTCCATCGAGCCGTGGAAGCCGTAATTTGCGAAGAGCAGACCGCCCGCGATCACACCGACGAAGAGCGCGGAATAGACCTCCTTTGTGATCAGCGCGAGCGCGATCGCGATCAGCGGCGGCAGAAGCGCGATAAAGCTCTCGGAATAAATGCTTTCCGACTCTACCGTACCGGCCCCTTCGCAGTCCTTGCAGGGCTCCTCGTCCACAATGCCGGTACCCTCGCAGGTATGACATTCGTGCGTTTCCGGCCCGCGGACGAACACGCTGCAGAGAATCAGCACCACAAGCATCACAGCGATTGCGGCCGCGCCGATTGCCGTTCTTTTTTTCATGATTTCTCCCTCCAAAAAAATTGACCACGGCTGTTACCGTGGTCAGATTCCTCAAGGAAGAAAAGAACACGATAGCGCTCCACAAAAACATTGTGACAGTCCGCAGCATCTTCTGCTGCGGCCCAGCTCGGAGAAAGCGGGACCCTTCTCCGGCTTCGGCGGCAAACCCTTTCCCGAAAACTCTTCCCGGAGTGTTTCTTTCGGTACTGATTTTTGCCGCGCCTCTACCCTGGTCGTATTTTATTTGATTTCAAATTAGCACAATCAACGATTATTGTCAACCAAATTGGAATGAAGAAAATTTGATTTTTCGAAACAATCCATCAATTTTTGAAAAGCGTTACGTCGGGATCAGGAGCATCGTGTTTTCCGCAAGCGTTTCCCCGGCGCCCGGATTTTCCGCCCGGATCGCGAGCAGGCTCGCGCGGTGTTCCTTCGCGATGTCCCAGAGCTCCTCGCCCGCCGCGGCAAAATAGATGGAAAGCGCGTTTTCGCCGCGGTTGTGCTTTTCTTTCGTCTCCTCCTCGTAGACCGCCGAAACCGTTTTCCAATCGCTCACGGTAAACAGCGCGGCGGTAAAGCAAACCTGCGTGCGCACTTCGAGCGTGCCGCCCGGCAGGAGCTTTCCTTCCAAAGGCCGCAGCGCCGCCGACCCTTCGCAGGAGGCGCTTAGCGCGCCGCCGAAGCGCACTTCGCGGGAAAACGAGAATTCCTCCGGCGTTTCGAGATAAGCCGGCCTGCCCTCCTTCGTTCCGTAAAGAAGGCAGATCCTGCAGCTCCCTTTCCCCAGAAGCGTTCCGTTTTCGAAGGTGAACGCAACGCTCAGCCCTTCGCTCCAGAGATCGAGGATGCTTTCGATCTCCTGCGTCTCGAACGCGGGGCTCAACCGGATCGGCGCCAGATCGCCGACGGTCTGGCAGAGAGCGCGGATCTCGCCGGTCTGATATTCGAGCTTCGTTTCGAAATCGCGCGAATACGCGTCGGTCACGGCGGAGACCGTGCGGTTTCTCGAACAGTAGAGATTCGCGATCACGCGCGCCTCAAAGTTCAAAACGGTGTTTTCTCCGGAGGAATCCGGCTTGATTTGCAGATTCGTATCCGAAAGCTCCAGCTTCGTTTCGCAGAAGCAGTCCGGATCCGCCCCCGGGCAGTCGACCGTTTCGGAAAAGGGGATCTCAAAAAAGAGCTTTTCGGGCTGTGCGTTCTCCGCCGCCGGCAGATAGAGCACCTCGAGCGCTAAAGAGCCTTTGACAACGGCAACGCCCGCAAGAAGCTTCACGTCCTCCAAAAAGGCGTTCGCGTCCCTGCGCAGGATCAGATCCACCGGGCTGCGGCCGGCGCCGATCTCGAGCGCACTGCCGACGAGGAACGGGTGCGAGACCATCGCAGCGGATTCGCTCAGCGTGACAGCGGTGCATTTCTGTTCGATATCTTCCTCTTCGATCGCGCAGACGGTTTCGAGACGGGTGCTTTCATAGAGCACGGCGGAAATCGAAAACGCGCCGTGGAGATCGATCCTGCGGCTGCTGACCGCGCGGCAGTTGAGATATTCCACCTTCGTCATCGTCTCGATCACCGCGTTCGCAGCCGGACGCCGCAGCGCGATACCTGCCGAAAACGGAACGCTCTTTTCACAGAAGCGGATCCGCTCCCCGGCGGCGTCGAGATAAAAAACGGAAAGCTCGGAGATCCCCTCAAGCTCGAGCCGGTCGCCGGATACCCTGCGCGCGGTAATCTTCGGCTTGAGCCTGCATTTGAGTATTTTCTGAATATCCGCGCAGTAATCCGGGAGTGTAAAATCGAGATCGACCGCCTTTTCCTCGCTTCCTTCGCAGAGCTTTTCCCGAACAGCGGTCCGGTCGTGTCGCAGTTTGCAATCCATCCGTTGCGCCTCCTTATTCTTTTTCGTGTTCTCGGTCTATTCTATGAACCAAACATCGAAAACAGAACCGAAATCGGCGCATCCGGATGCCGCAAAGCGCAAATCGCCCTTTTATATCTTCCGTTTACGCTTCGGCGCTGCGGATCTTTTTGATCCCGTAACGCCTGCGAAGCAGAAAGCCTGCCACCCCGCCGCGCCTGATCACTACGATTTTCATCGCGTACACCTCCGTATAAGTAAGTTTATCTTTGCCTTGCAAGCAGAAACGCGAGCCATAGGATGATTGCCCCGAGTATAAAAAAGCTCAGCCCGGTCGGAAAAACGCAGGAAAGCATCAGACCGAGCCCGAAGGCCGCCGCGCCTCTCGGCGCTTTTCCACGGGATTTTCTCATCAAAAAAGCCGCCTTTCCGTTTCCACTGCAATCACAGTATACGAAAAAGCGGCAAATTGTGTGAATTCGTTTTTCAGCGTTCCTTGGGAAGCTGCCAATCCTTGAGATCGCGGACCTCCTCGAACATCTGAACGTAGCTTTTGTGGCGCGACGGATGGATCTTTCCTTCGTTCACCGCCTCGATGACCGCGCAGCCTTTTTCGACGGTATGGGAACAGTCGGAGGCAAACCGGCATTTTCCGAGGTACGGCGCGAATTCGCGGAAGCAGAAGGGCAGGTTCTCCTTGCGGATCAGGTCAAAGCGGTCGAATTCGAGCGAGGAAAATCCGGGCGTATCCGCGGCGTAGCCCCCTTCGGGCAGCGCGAGCAGCTCCACCGAGCGCGTCGTATGGCGGCCGCGGCCGAGCTTTTCGGAGATTTCGCCCGTCTCGAGCGAAAAGCCGGGATAGAGATAATTGATCATCGAGGATTTTCCGACGCCGGAATTCCCCGTAAACGCGGAAACCCCGCCTTCGCGCAGGATCTCGCGCAGCTGCGCTTCCCCTTCGCCCGTCTCGGCGGAAAAGAGAACCGTCCGGAATCCGCAGCCGCGATAGACCGAATAGAATTCATCGGGAGAGGTAAGGTCCGTTTTCGTGATCACGAGGACCGGCTCGATCCCGCGGTCCTCGGCGGTCGCGATCGTTTTATCGATGATAAAATAGTTCGGCTGCGGCTCGGTTACGGACGCGACGATGAAAAGCCGGTCGATGTTCGCAACGGCCGGGCGGATCAGATAATTCTTCCGCGGCAGTATCTCGTCGACGTTTCCGTCCTCGTCCTCGTGGAGGGAGAATTCCACGAAATCTCCGGGCAGGGGCGTGATTTTTCGCTTGCGGAAAATCCCGCGCGCCCGGCATTCATAGAGCTTCCCCTCGGATTCCACGTAGTAGAAGCCGCCGATCCCTTTGAGTATTCTTCCCCGCATCGCTTATTCTTCCGGCTGCGGCTCGGGCTCGGGTTCGGGCTCCGGCTCCGGTTCGGGTTCCGGTTCGGGTTCCGGCTCCGGTTCGGGTTCCGGTTCCGGTTCCGGCTCGGGTTCGGGCTCCGGCGGGACGTACTGCGACTGGCGGACAACCGTCGCCTTGGCCTTCGTATAATCGACGCTTACAACGTAGATTTCCTGGCCCTCGAGGTAATAGCGGATCTCGACCGTTTCGCTGTTTCCTTCGTAGGTGAAATCGGCGTGATCGGAGTACGAGGGATGAACGGTTACTTCATCGGAAAGCTGCCCCTTGATATAGACCGAAAGCGTGAGGTCCTCGTCGATATCGCCGGGCAGCGGTACTTCGACCTCGACCTTGCGGTCCGTCATCTTACCGGAGGATACGACGAGGTAAACGACCGCGCCTTTGCTCAAGCGGACGTACGGCAGTGGATCGGATTCCACAACGAGGCCCTTCGGCTTGCCGGTATCGTCCTTTTCACTCACCCCGCTTACGGTAAAGCCGGCGGAGATCAGAATGGATTTCGCTTCGTTGAGCGAATAGCCGATCACGGAAGGCAGCGGGATCTCGTCGCCCTTGGAATTGCCGCTGACGTAGATCGTAACGGTCGTGCCCTCCGGAACGGAAGCGTAGGCCGCCGGGCTCGAGGTGACGACGTAGCCCTCGGCGGTGTTTTCATCGGTGACCGTAACGAATTTCGGGATCAGATTGCGCTCGCGGACCTTCGATTCCGCGCTGGCGCGCGCCTCTCCGGCAAGCGGCGGGACTTCGGTATTCTGAACGCCGCCGTTGACGGTCAGCAGGATGGTAGCGCCGATTTTCACTTCGTTGACGCCGCTCGGATCCTGTTCGAGGACAACGCCCTCGTCCTGATCGAGAACCGCGTCGTATTTGACTTCGAAATTGAAATTCTCTTTATAAAAATCGTTTTTGAGGAGATCGGCGTATTTCTGCCCGACAAAGCGCGGAAGCGCAACGGTATCGGGCTCCTTCGGCGTTGTGATCATGCGGTAGCCGTAGAGGCCGCCGGCGACCAGCGCCGCGAGGATCACGGCGAGCAGAACGCCGCGGATCGCAAGGCGGATCCGGCGCCCGAGCTCGGAGTATTCCTCGTCGCCGTCGTAATCGTACTCTTCGTCGCCGTCGTCGCCGGATACCGGATCCTCGATCTCGGTTCCGGCCGAAGCCGCGGATTCCAGCTCGTATCCGAAAACGGTTTCGGGATGGCTGCGGACCGTTTCGAGGTCGTGCAGCATCGCGCTCGCCGAAGCATAGCGCTGCGAAGGATTCTTCTGCATCGCTTTGAGGATGATCTCCTCGAGGCCTTCGGGGATTTCGGGATTGAGCTCGCGCGGCGGGGTCGGATCGTTCTGGAGCTGCATGATCGCAACGGAAACGGCGCTGTCCGCTTCGAAGGGGAGCTTGCCTGTCGTCATCTCATAGAGCATCACGCCGAGCGAATAGAGATCCGCCTTTTCGTCGGTAAATTCTCCCTTGGCCTGTTCGGGGGCGATGTAATGGACCGAGCCGATCGCTTCCTCCGTCATCGTGCGCGAATCCGAGCGGGAAAGGCGTGCGATGCCGAAGTCCGTAACCTTGATCGTTCCGTCCTTCAAAAGCATGATATTCTGGGGCTTGATATCGCGGTGGACGATGCCCTTGTTGTGGGCGTGCTGGAGCGCGCTGAGGATCTGGAGCGTAAAGTGGATCGCTTCTTCCAGAATGATGCTGTGGCGGCGGACGAGATAATCCTTGAGGGTGATCCCTTCGATATACTCCATCACGATATACTGGACCACGTCGCCGAAACTGACGTCGTAGACCTTAACGATATTCGGATGCGAGAGGACCGCGATCGCCTTCGATTCGTTTTTGAACCGGCGGAGGAATTCGCTGTTCTGGGCGTATTCCTCCTTGAGGATCTTCACGGCGACGGTGCGGTCGTCGATCAGATCGTACGCCCGGTAGACGAGGGCCATTCCGCCCGCGCCGATCAGGCTCTGGATCTCGTAGCGCCCGTCGATCCGTTTTCCCAGATATTTATCGTTCTGTTCCATAGATAGAACCTCTCAAGCTCAGATTTCTGCGGCGGAAACCGTGATATTGTCGTATCCGCCGTCCTGCAGCGCATTTTCAACGAGTGCGTCCGCATATTCCTTCAGGGTTTTTCCCGCTCTGAGGGCAAACATCGTCTCTTCATTGAGCGTATTGGAAAGCCCGTCGGTACACAAAAGGAGGATATCCCCCGCTTCAAGGGGCGTAAAATCGTATTCGGCGTCGACTTCGTCGCGCACGCCGATCGCGCGGGTGATGATGTTGCGTTTCGGATGGACGCGCGCTTCCTCTTCGGTCAGCTGACCGAGCATCACGAGCTCCTCGACCATCGAATGGTCGACCGTCAGCTTTTCGGCAAACTGAGGCCCAACCCGGTAGGCGCGGCTGTCTCCGACGTGGATCAGATAGGCGCAGCGGTCTTTGATCACCGCGGCGACGATCGTCGTACCCATGCCGTCATAGGAAGGATCCGTACCGGCAAGCTCGTAGACGGCTTCGTTGGCCGCGTCGACCGCGGCCGAGAGCATCGTTTCGATCTGCGCGGGATTTTTCGCGTTTTCGTAATTCGAAAGGAGGTATTCCCTGAACTTTCGCGCCGCAACGAGGCTCGCTACGTTGCCGGCGTTCGCACCGCCCATCCCGTCGCAGACGATCATCCAGACCGCGCCGTCGGGGAACGTCCCCTGGTCGCAGCAGTCCTGGTTCATCGTCCGGCAGTAGCCGGTTTCCGTTCGCTGATATACCTGCATCGGTTCTTTTGCGCCTCCTTCATTCTCGAGATGTCTTCTTCTCAGCTGACCGCAGGCCGCGTCGATATCGCTGCCGAGGGTCCGCCGTACGGTAGCCGTAATGCCGCTTTTTTCAAGCAGCTGCTGAAATTCATGGATTCTGGTGCTTTTCTGATATCCCGTCCCGGTAACGTCGTTGACCGGGATCAGGTTGACGTGCGCAAGCATGCCGCGCAGAAGCTGCGCAAGCTCCTTTGCGCACCGGGGCGAATCGTTCACCCCTTCGATCATCGCGTATTCAAAGGAGATCCGGCGCTTCGTGGCAACGAAATATGCGTTGCACGCTTTCATCAGCTCCCCGATCGGATACGCCATGGCGACCGGCATCGTCTTTGCGCGGATCTCGTCGTTCGGCGCGTGGAGCGAAACGGAAAGCGTCAGCGGGAAGCGCTCCTTCGCGAGATCGTAGATCCGCGGGACGATCCCGCAGGTGGAAAGCGAGATATGGCGCATGCCGAGATTGCGTCCTTCGTCGGAGGAGACGAGCCGGAGAAAGCGCACGACATTTTCGTAGTTGTCAAGCGGCTCCCCCATCCCCATCATCACGATA
The DNA here is from genome assembly GCA_902782805.1 of Oscillospiraceae bacterium. Taxonomy (GTDB): domain Bacteria; phylum Bacillota; class Clostridia; order Oscillospirales; family Acutalibacteraceae; genus RUG612. The sequence continues at coordinate 3,019 of CACZON010000266.1, read as the reverse complement.
TTGGAGATCCGCTCGCCGATCTCTCCTTCGACCGTTTCGATCTGGGCAAGCATCTCCGACGCGAACAGATCGCGGGAAAAGCCGCTTTTACCCGTTGCGCAGAAGGTGCAGCCCATCTTGCAGCCGACCTGCGAGGAGATGCAGAGCGTTTTTCCGTGGCGGTATTCCATCAGGACGCATTCGATCAGCTCGCCGTCGTAAAGAGAAAGGAGATATTTCGCCGTGGGATCGATCTGTGAAACCTGCTTTTTGACGATTTTCGCGGAGAGGATCCGGTATTCCTTAGAAAGCTTCGCGCGGAAATCCTTGGGGAGATTCGTCATCTCCGAAAAGGAGGCGACGCCCTTTTGGAGCCATTCGCAGACCTGTTTTCCGCGGAACGAGGGAACGCCGAGCAGCTTAAAATCGGCTTCGATCTCTTCTCTCGTCATCGATTTGATATCTTTCAGCACCGTTTCACCTCTCCGAAGGTTCTGCTTCTTTTATTTTGCGGAGTTTTGCCGCAAAAAAACCGTCCGTCCCGTTTTCGTGCGGGAACATCGTAAATTCATGCGCCGGCTCCTCAATCGCGCGGGTAAATCCGGGCGGCAGCTTCAGCGCCTCGGGCGCGAATTCGGGGTGTTTTTCCAGAAATTTCGCAACGACCGCACCGTTCTCCCGCTTGGAGATCGTGCAGGTCGAATACATCATGTGTCCGCCGGGCTTGAGCAGGCGGGCGGAATTTTCGAGGATCGAAAGCTGCAGATTCGGAAGATCGCGAAATTCGATCGGATCCTTATAACGGATCTCCGGCTTGCGGCGGAGCACGCCGAGCCCGGAGCAGGGCACGTCGCAGAGGACGAAATCGCTCGTTTCCCCTTCGCGCGAAGTGCGCGCGTCGCGGACGGAGGCTTTGAGATTCGTAAGGCCCAGCCGCTCTGCGCCGGCTTCGATCAGGCGGATCTTCTGAGGGTAGAGATCGTGGGCGTATACGGTCCCCTGCTCCATCATTTCGGCAAGCGTAAAGGCTTTTCCGCCGGGCGCGGAGCAGACGTCCGTCAATACGGCGCCGCCGAGGGGCGCTAAAAGCGTGCAGGCGAGCTGGGAGGAAAGATCCTCGATATGAAAAAGTCCGCCTAAAAAGGCCTCACAGGCGCTTAAATCGCCCTGTGTCTGCGTAATCAGCGCGCCGGGAAGCGCCGTCTTTTCGGCTTTGATCCCCTCGTTCTCAAGCGCGCGGATCAGAGCGTCGTCCGTCGTTTTGCGCGGGTTGACGCGCAGATAAACCGGAGGCGCGGAGAGCAGACTTTCAAAATACGCCTGCGCGGTAAGCTTTCCGCAGTCGCGCTCGAAATGGCGGATCAGCCAGATCGGCAGCGAATAGCGGACCGAGAGCGACGCTTCGCGGCCCTTTGGCAGGTCAAAGCGTTTCCCGCCGCGCAGAAATGCGCGCAGCACGCCGTTGATAAAACCGGCGGAGGCGGCGTTCCCGAACGCCCTTGCGCTTTCGGCCGCCTCGTTGACGGCCGCGGATTCGGGGATCCGGTCAAGATATAAAAGCTGATAGAGCGCAGCGCGCAGGATCTCGCGCGTTACGGCGTCCGTCTGTTCCGCGCTGCGCTTCGAATACTGCGAAAGAATATAGTCGAGCGTGATCTTCCGCTCGAGCACGCCGTAGAAAATCCCGGCGGCGAGCGCGGCGTCGCGCGGGGAAAGCGCGTATGCTCCGATCGTCCGGTCGATGACGAGATTCGAATAGCCGCCCGCTTCGTCGGTTTTGAGAAGCGCTTCGACCGCGGCGTTTCTTGCCGTTTTCTTCTTCATTTTATCCTTTGAGCGGATGGCCGCGCAGATAATCCTCGCCGCTCATCCGTTTTCCGTTTTCCGGTTGAATTTCCCGCAGGATCAGCGCGCCTTCGCCGCAATAGACGGCGAGGCAGCCATCTTTTTCAAACGCTTCTCCCGCCGGGCCGGAATCTTCGCAGATCTCCGTTTCGAATACCTTCATCCGCTTTCCCTCATAGAGGAACCAGGCGACCGGCCAGGGATTCATCCCGCGGATAAAGGGATTGAGCGAACCGGCACAGCGCGAAAAATCGATCTGCGCCATCTCTTTGCGAAGGATCGGCGCGACCGTTGCCTCTTGGGGATCCTGCTTTTGAGGGACGATCGAATCGAACCGCTCGAGCGTTTCGAGCAGAAGGCTTGCGCCGAGATCGGCGAGCCGGTCGAACAGATCGCCGGCGGTATCCTCCGGACCGATCGGCGTTTCCAGGCGTAAAAGGAGATCGCCTTCGTCCATTCCTTCGGCCATGAGCATCGTCGTCACGCCGGTTTTTGCGTCGCCGTTGATGACCGACCATTGAATCGGCGCCGCGCCGCGGTATTTCGGCAGGAGAGAACCGTGGACGTTGACGCAGGCCTTTTTCGGGATTGCGAGCACCGATTTCGGCAGGAGCTTCCCGTAAGCGGCAACCACGATGAAATCCGGCTCGCAGGCGCGGATCAGCGCGTCGCTGGAGCCGTCGCGCAGCGTTCTGGGCTGATAGACCGGGATCGAATATTCCTGCGCGAGCACTTTGACCGGCGGCGGGGTTAAAATCTGCTTCCTGCCCTGCGGTTTATCCGACTGCGTAAAGACGGCTTTCACCTCGTGTCCGGCGTCGATCAGGGCCTGAAGGGAGGCGACGGCAAATTCCGGCGTCCCCATAAAGACGATTTTCATTCGTTCTCCTTTTCGCTTTCGGAGTCCGCGGATTTTTCCGCTTCCGCCTGTTTCTGGGCTTCCTGCTGCTTTTTGATCATTTCATCGATTTCTTCCGGCGTCAGCATATGGGAGGCGAGCGTTTTGAACACGACGCCGTTGAGATGATCGATCTCGTGGCAGAGGCAGCGCGCAAGCAGGCCTTCGCCTTCGATCTCGAACCATTCGCCGTTTCGGTCCTGCGCCTTCGCGCGTACGCGCTCCGGCCGCTCTACCATTCCCCACTGTCCGGGGAACGAAAGGCAGCCTTCCATATCGGTAACGGTTTCTTCGCTG
>CACZON010000265.1 GCA_902782805.1 Oscillospiraceae bacterium | reverse complement strand
TCGAGCTCGGCTTCAAGGAGCGCGTGCCGAACGGCGGCCGGGTCCCGATTTCCGAAATCGCCGCGGCGGACGTTCTGCTTTCGATGCTCGCCTCCGATTTTTCGCCGCTGTTCCGGCGGCTGCTCGACCGGGGGCTGATCAACGAATCGAGCTTCGGGAGCGAGTTCTTCGAGGGGCGCGGATTTGCGATGACGATCTTCTCGGGAGAATCACGCGATGCGCAGCGCGTCGCCGAAGAGATCCGAAACGAGATCGAAACCATGCGGCGCGAAGGATTTTCGCAGGAGCGCTTTCTGCGTTCGCGCAAGGCGCTTTACGGCAAAAACGTTGCCTATCTGAACAGTGCGGAGAGCATCGGCAGCTCGCTCTCGGCGTTATCGCTCGCGGGCTGCGGACTGTTCGAATATATCGACGCGATCGCCGCCGTGACGCCGGAGGATATCACCCGGCGCCTTGCGGAGACGATGCGCGAAAGCCACAGCGTATTATCGATCATCGATCCAATCGATTAAGGAGGATTTTCTTATGTATCACGTTGAGTTTCCCGGCCTCGGGATCGAGGTCAATATCAATCCGGATGCGTTTTCGATCGGCGGCTATACGATCCGCTGGTACGGCATCCTGATCGCAGTCGGATTTTTGCTGGCGTTCATCTATGCGATGCGTTCCTGCAAGGCGATGAAGATCGACCAGAGCCGCCTTGTCGACGTCGTCATCGTCGGCGTGATCCTCGGCATTATCGGCGCGCGTCTTTACTACGTTCTCTTCTACCCTGGAACGACTTACCGCGACGATCCGATCAAGATCCTCTACATCACGGAGGGCGGCCTCGCGATTTACGGCGGCGTGATCGGCGGCCTGCTGGGCGCTTCGATCATGGCGAAGATCCGCAAGGTCAGCATCCCCGCCATGCTCGACGTTGCGTCGCTCGGATTTTTGATCGGTCAGGCGATCGGGCGCTGGGGCAACTTTATCAATCAGGAGGCCTTCGGCACGAAGACGGACAGCTTCCTGCGCATGCAGAGCGAGGCGACGCTCGCCGAGGTAGGAGGCGCCGCGCATCCCTGCTTCCTCTATGAATCCGTATGGTGCATCCTCGGCTTCGTGCTGCTCCATTTCTTTACGCGCAAAGCGCGCCGCTACGACGGACAAACCTTCCTGCTCTATATCATCTGGTACGGCGTCGGCCGCTTCTTCATCGAAGGAATCCGCACCGACAGCCTGATCGTTTTCGGAACGATCCGCGTCTCCCAGCTTCTGGCAGCGATCTCGGTATTCGCTGCGCTCATTCTGCTGTTCGTTTTCCGCAACCGCACGAAGCTTTCCGGCTGCGGCAAAAAGGAGATCATGCTTCTCAATTCGATGTCGGATACCGTTCCCGGCGCCGAGGAGACGGCTCAGTTCGGTACGATTTTCGGCGATCTCGGCTATGAAGAGCCGGAGATCAAGATCGAAAACGCCGTTGAGAACGTAGAGGAAGCGCTCGAAAAGACCGCCCGGGAGAATGCCGAAGCGGCCGAAGAAAAGGCCGAAGCCGCCGCCGAAGAAGCAAAACAAGCGGCGGAGGAAACCGCCGAAGCGGCGGAAGAAAAGATCGAAACCGCCGCCGAAGAGGCAAAGGAAGCGGCGGAGGAAGCGGTCGCAGCGGCCGAAGCTGCCGAAGAAAAGACCGAAACCGCCGCCGAAGAAGCAAAAGAAGCGGCGGAGGAAAAAACGGAGAGCTTTGAAGACCGGATCAAAAACGCTTCGAGGATCCTCAACGAAACGGACGAAGGAACCGCGCAGCCAAAGGCAGAGCGCCTCGAAAGCGCGATCGCCGAGCTGGAAGCGGCGCTCGATACGCCGTTCAAAACGGCCGACGAGGCCGAAAAAGCCGCCGAGGAAGTTCTCAAGGAAGAGACGAAGCTGGAATAAAAGGGGATTACGGCGTGCGTCGCCCGCGGTCTCTCGGTAAAACAGCGCAAAGTATCAAAACGAAACGAAGGTAATTTTCCTGAACGGAATGTTGGAAAAAATCGATTCTCCCGGTGCGCTTGGCTCCCTGAGCGAGAAAGAGCTCGAGGCGCTGGCGGGAGAGCTGCGCGAAAAAATCATTGCAACCACCGCGCGCAACGGCGGCCATCTCGCCGCGAGCCTCGGGACGGTTGAGCTTACGCTTGCGCTGCTCTCCGTCTTTTCGCCGCCGCGCGATCCGATCGTCTGGGACGTCGGGCATCAGGCGTACGCCTATAAAATTCTGACCGACCGGCGCGACCGCTTTTCGACCCTGCGCCAAAAAGGCGGCATCTCCGGCTTCCCGAACCGGGAGGAGAGCCCCTACGACGCCATGACCGCCGGCCATGCGAGCACCTCGATCTCCGCGGCGGTGGGCCTCGCGCGCGCCAAAGAGCTCGCGAATGATCCGGGCTGCGTGATCGCCGTGATCGGCGACGGCGCGCTGACCGGCGGCCTTTCCTACGAAGGGCTCAACAACGCCGGGAGGCTTTCGAGAAATCTGATCGTCGTTCTCAACGACAATACGATGTCGATCTCCGGCAACGTGGGGGCGATGTCGCGTTATCTTGCGCGGATCCGTACCGCGCCGGGCTACCAGCGCGCCAAGGGGCGCGTGGAGCGCGCGCTCAAAAAGATCCCGCTGATCGGCAACGGCCTGTACCGCTTCCTTTACGGAACGAAGGCCCTGGTCCGCCATCTCTTTTACGGATCCAATCTGTTTGAAAATCTCGGATTTTCCTATTACGGCCCCTTAAACGGCCACAACATCGGCGACCTGAGGGACGTGTTCGAAAACGTCCGGAAGATCGACCGTCCGGTACTGATCCATATCGTAACGGAAAAGGGGCGCGGCTACGAGCCGGCGCGCGAAAACCCCGGAAAATTCCACGGCGTCTCCGGATTCGAAATCGAAACCGGAGCGATCAAACCGTCGGAGCCCTCATTCTCCTCTGTATTCGGCGAGGAGCTCTGCACGCTGGCGGCGGAGGATGAAACGCTCTGCGCCGCAACGGCGGCGATGACCGAGGGAACCGGGCTTTCCGATTTCGCAAAGCGGTATCCCGCGCGGTTTTTCGACGTCGGGATCGCCGAGGAGCACGCCGTTACCTTCTGCGGCGCGCTTGCCGCGGGCGGGAGAAACCCCGTTTTTGCCGTTTACTCCACCTTCCTGCAGCGCGGCTACGATCAGCTCCTCCACGACGCGGCGCTCCAGAAAATCAAGCTGACGCTGGCGATCGACCGCGCCGGGATCGTCGGCGCGGACGGCGCAACCCATCAGGGCCTGTTCGACGCGGCGTATCTCAATACGATCCCCGGGATCGAAGTGTGGTCCCCGGCATATTTTGAAGAGCTGCGCGTCTGCCTGCGCCGCTGTGTTCAGGCAAAAGAGGGGCTCTTTGCCGTTCGCTATCCGCGCGGCGCACAGACTGCACCGCCGGAAGACTGCCGATTTGACGGCGACGCGCCGTTTACCGTTTTCGGCGAGGGGGAGATCCTCCTTGCAACCTACGGGCGGCTCTTTTCCGAAGCGGCAAAGGCTGCCGCGATCCTTCGGGAGAAAGGGATCCGCGCGGCGGTCCTCAAACTGAACCGCATCGTTCCGATCGACGAAGGCGCGATCGAGGCGGCGAAGCGCTGCCGCGCCGTGCTCTTTTTCGAAGAAGGGCAGCGGCACGGAGGGATCGGCGAGAGCTTTGCCGATCAACTGCTTGAAGCCGGATACCGCGGCGCCTGGAAGCTCTTTGCGATCGACAACGCTTTCCTGCCGCATATGACGACCGCCGAGGCGCTCGAATCGCTTTCACTCGACGCCGGCGGCATCGCCCGGCAGACCGAAACCACGCTCAAAGGAGAATGACGCTTGGAAAAACAGAGGCTGGATCTTCTGCTCTTTGAAAAAGGACTTGCGCCGAGCCGTGAAAAGGCGCGCGCGCTGATCATGGCGGGCGAGGTCTACGTAAATCATCAAAAGGCCGACAAGCCGGGAACGCCCGTTTTGCCCGACGCCGAAATCGAAGTCCGCGGCAGCGAGCTGCGCTACGTCAGCCGCGGCGGCCTCAAGCTCGAAAAGGCGATGGAGGAATTTCCGCTTTCTCCCCGGGGCAAGATCTGTATGGATATCGGCGCTTCGACCGGCGGCTTTACCGACTGCATGCTCCGAAACGGCGCCGCGCGCGTCTACGCCGTCGACGTCGGCTACGGCCAGCTCGCATGGAGCTTGCGCTCCGATCCGCGCGTCGGCAATCTGGAACGCACGAACGTCCGCTATCTTAAGCCGGAGCAGGTTCCGGAAAAGATCGGATTTTTCAGCGTCGACGTATCGTTTATCTCGCTGCGGACCGTTCTGCCCGCGGCGGCGCCTTTCTTCGAGGACGGCGCCCAAGGCGTTGCGCTGATCAAGCCGCAGTTCGAGGCGGGGCGCGAAAAAGTAGGCAAAAACGGCGTCGTCCGCGAAAAAAAGACCCATCTCGAGGTCGTCTCCGCGATCGTTTCCGCCGTTTCCGGGTTCGGCTTTGCGCCGCTCGCGCTGACTTTTTCGCCGATCAAAGGCCCGAAAGGGAACATCGAATATCTGCTTTATCTGAAAAAATCCGCCGAACCGGGAACCGTTACGGCGGCAGAGATCGAGCGCGTGGTCGAGCGCTCGCATACAGAGCTTTCTTCGGCCGATTCATAAAAGGAGGTGCGTCGCGATGAGGATCGCGATTTTCCCGAATTATTCGCGGGAGAACACCGCGCCGGTCTGCGAAAAAGTGCGGGCGGTGCTTTCGGCCTACGGCGCCGAGACCGTGGAAGTGCCGCTTGCGGACGACACGGGCGAGGCGATCGCCGGGGCGGATCTTTCGATCGCGGTCGGCGGCGACGGTACCGCGATCCGCTGCGCGCGGCTTTCCGCGCCGTACGGAAAACCGACCCTCGGGATCAACGCCGGGCGCGTCGGCTATATCTGCGAGCTTGAACAGAGCGAGATCCAGCGGCTTTCCGGGCTTTTTTCCGGGCAGTACGCGATTGAAAAGCGCATGATGCTCAAAGCGACCGTCAGCCGCGGCGGAAAGATCCTGCGCGAGTTCTCCGCCCTCAACGACATCGTCCTTTCGCGCGGTACGCTTTCAAGGATGATCGACTTCGAAGTCTCCGCCGCCGGCGGAGCGCCCTGCCGCTACCGTGCGGACGGGCTGATTTTTGCAACGCCGACCGGCTCCACCGCGTATTCCTATTCGGCGGGCGGCCCGGTGGTTGACCCGGCGCTTTCCTGCATCCTTCTTACGCCCGTCTGCGCCCATACGCCGACCGGCGCGCGCAGCCTCGTTTTCTCGGCGTCGGAGACGCTGTATCTCAAGGCGCCGCAGGAGAGCGAAACACAGCTTTATCTGACCGCGGACGGCGCGGAAAACTTCGCGATGGAGCCGGGCGATCTGCTCAAAATCGTGAAGGATGAGAAAACCGCAGATTTTATCCGGCTCAAAGACCGGAATTTCTATACGCTCTTCAACGAAAAACTGATGAAAGGATGAGAGAACATGAAGGTCAGACGACAAGAGAAAATCCTTGAACTCATTGCCGAAAACGACATCAATACCCAGGAGGAGCTGCTCGATTATCTTTCCGCCGCCGGGTATTTCGTGACGCAGGCAACGATCTCGCGGGATATCAAGGATCTGCGCCTCGTCAAAACGCTTTCGCCGAACGGGAAATACAAATACACCCCCGAGAAAGCACCCGCCCACGATATTTCCTCCAAATTCAACACGCTCTATACCGACTCCGTGCTTTCGACCGTATCGTGCGGAAATCTTGTCGTCATCAAGACGATCTCCGGCCTCGCCGGCGCCGTGTGCGCGGCGCTCGATTCGCTGGAGATGCGCGAGATCGTCGGCACGATCGCCGGCGACGATACGATCTTCGTTGCCTGCGCGAACGACAGCGCCGCCCAAAGCCTGACGCTGACGCTGCGCAAGCTTCCGGGAACCAGGAGCTGACGCGCCGTGCTGAGCTTTCTTTCAATCGAAAACGTCGCCGTGATCGAAAAGGTGCAGATTGCCTTTGAAAACGGCTTTAATATCCTGACCGGCGAAACCGGGGCCGGAAAATCGATCGTCATCGATTCGATCGAAGCGATCCTCGGAGAACGCACGCCGAAGGACCTGATCCGCTCGGGGGAGAAGAGCGCCTATATCGGCGCGCAGTTTTCGTCCCTCGGCGCCGCCGCGCGCGCGCTGATCGAAGAGGAAGGCTTTTCCCTCGAAGACGACGGCAGCATTCTGATCGAGCGGGAGATCCGGCTCGACGGGCGCAACCTCTGCCGCGTCGGCGGCCGTCCGGCGCCGCTTTCGGCGCTTCGCAGGCTCGGCCCGGCTTTGGTGACGATCCTCGGCCAGCACGACAGCTACGATCTTCTTTCGCGCAGGGGGCATATCGCGTATCTCGACGCAACGCTCGGCGAGCACGCGAGGCAAACGCTGCAGACGT
>CACZON010000264.1 GCA_902782805.1 Oscillospiraceae bacterium | reverse complement strand
TTACGTTATCCATTGAAATACCTCCGAAAATCCCTTTTTTCAGCAATATCCCGACAAGCGGGAACTTGTCAGCATTCAAGTTGAAGATACTTTGATAAAACGCCGTCTTCTTCAAATTCTTCCTTAACGACAAAACCGTTCTTTTCCAGAACTCTTATGGAAGCATGATTATCTGCATAGGTAAAAGCTCCGATCGTTTTGAACCGGTAGCGTCTGCAAATAATCTGAATAAACATTTTTACAGCCGCAGTAGCTATGCCCCGAGACCAGTATCCGGGTTCAAAAATGCAGAAACTGAGCATACAGTTTGGTTCATCATCCATATCAATGCAATAGCACCAAACGTCACCGACATATTTACCGTCGACATGCACCGTCTGACCGAAGCTTTCCGCATTCGGCAGCAAAGTTTTTTCATAATCTGCCAATGCTTCTTCAACTGTTTTTGCCTTCTGAGGCAATACCCGCTTGATCTCCGGCCTGTTTGCTTTTTCAAAGTAGGTTCTCACAGAATCGGCAGTTCTATTATCCAATGTAATAATCATATTTCGCCTCGTCAAATTGCGATTTGTCTATTTCTTTGTCATCAATACCACCGTCTCCACATGATGCGTAAAAGGAAACATATCGACCGGCTGGATTTTTTCAACCTTATAGCCGCGCTTCTGAAATTCGCGCAGATCGCGCGCGAGCGTTTCCGGATTACAGGAAACGTAGACGACCCTTTCCGGCGCGAGGGATGCAACGCAGGCAATAAAGCGCACCGTGCTGCCGGCGCGCGGCGGATCGAGAAAAACGACCTGCGCTTTTTCGCCCGCGAGTGCCATTTCCTCCAGAAATCCTCCGGCGTCGCCCGCATAAAAACGCGCGTTGCGGATCCCGTTGAGCTTTGCGTTTTCGATCGCGTTTTTGACCGCCTCTCTCTCGAGCTCGATCCCGATCACGTTTTTCGCCCGTTTTGCGGCGATCAACCCGATCGTCCCGACGCCGCAGTAAGCGTCGATGACCGTTTCCTTTCCGCTCAGAGCGGCAAATTCGATCGCTTTTTGATAGAGTACTTCGGTTTCTCTGGGATTGACCTGATAGAATGAGCGCGAGGAGATCCGGAATTTCAGGCCGCAGAGCGTATCGGTGATTTTTCCGGGGCCGTAAAGGACTTTTTCGTTTTCGCCGAGCACGAGACTCGTGCTTCCGGGATTGACATTCTGCAGGACCGTTGTGATTTCTGGGTGCTTTTTCCGCAGCGCTTCCACGAAATTGCGGCGCGAGGGGAAAACGGCGCTCGCCGTTACGAGCACAACCATGATCTCGCCGCTTTGGAAGCCGCGCTTGACAAGCACGTGGCGCAGCGTTCCGCGGCCGGTATCCTCGTTGTAGGGCAAAATCTTGAAGGAGGGGAGCAGCTCACGGATCGTAACGATGATTTCGTCGGCCTTTCGGTCCTCGATCTGGCAGGAATCGACCGGGACGATCCGATGGGTGCCCGATTGATAGACGCCGGAGATGATCTTTCCGCTGCGGTTGAGCCCAAAGGCCGCCTGGACCTTGTTGCGGTAATGATACGGATCCTCCATCGCGATGATTTCTTCAACGTGGCCGAAGGAAGAAAGCAGGGAGATTTCGTTTTTCATCTTCCAGCGAAGCTGCATCTCGTAGGAAATATTCTGCATCTGGCAGCCGCCGCATTTTTTTGCGTACGGGCAGGGCGCCGGGGAGGCGGTTCTGTTTTCCATGGGCGAAACCTCTCAGATCTTCGAATCGGGATTTTCTATAATATATCGATGCGCGCTCTCAAGCCGCCTTCGGTCATCCCGGGCGAGTGTGCGGGCGGGCAGAGGCGAACGATCGCCTCGTTTCGGCGGCGGAGCCGGCCGGAACCGCGGCTTTTCGAGCGTTGGATTGATTTCCTCTTATTTTACCATTTTTTAGCCGCAGATACAAGATCATTGCAATTTCCGAACAGAAAATGTATACTGAAAACGAAAGAAAAGAAAGGAGCAATGAAAATGTTGAGACACGTCGTAATGTTTCAGTTCAAAGAAGAGGCGCAAGGCCGCACAAAAGCGGAAAACGTAGCGATCACCAAAGCGATGCTCGAAGCGCTGCCGGAGAAAATCTCCTGGATCCGCAGCTCCACGGTCGCGACGAACGCCGAAGACGCCGACGCGGGCAATTTTGACCTCGTTCTGATCACGGATTTCGATTCGATGGAGGATTACCGCCGCTATAAGGTGCATCCGGACCACGTAGCCGTCGGCAATTTCATGCGCCCGGTACGCATCACGCGCTCGAGCGTGGATTTTTATCTCTGATTTCTCGAAAGAAACATTTTCCGCTTTTCGGCATATCATGAAAACAGAAGCGAAACAATCACTTCTGTAAGGAGTAATGATATGGCGACGAATTTAAGCAATCAGGCGAATATCCGCTATTCGTTTTCTTCCGGCAGCGGCAGCGCGGTTTCGAATACGACGACTACGACCCTGATCGATGCGTTCAGCCTGACGGCTGAAAAAATCAGCCTGACCGGCGTTTTCCGCCCCGGAGAGAACCTCGGATACGTCCTTCGGATCGAGAACAACGGAAGCGGAGAGATCTATGCGGTTCAGGTCGGGGACGATCTCGGCGCCGGGGAGACCGGAGCGGCGCCGCTTTCCTACGTTGCGGACAGCGCGCTTCTGACGGTCAACGGCAGCGTTTTCCCGATCACGCCGCAGCTCGAAGACGGGGCGCTCGTATTTGCGCTTCCCGCCGCGCTTGCTCCGGGCGACGTTGCGATGATCACCTATCTTGCGCGGGTTTCGCCCGCGATCGGCTTCGGAACGCAGCAGATCACGAACACCGCCTCCGTTTCCGGCCGCGCAGGCTCTCCCGCCGGCGAGGCGGTTACGGTGAGCCCGGCGCCTTCGGCAACGGTGGACGCCGAGGCCTACGCGGAGGTTTCGATCCTCAAGGAAGCCGATAAGAGCGCGGTCAATTCCGGCGAAATGCTGACCTATACCTTTACGCTGACCAACACCGGCAACGAAGCGGCGCAGGGCGTCGTTCTAACCGACGATCTGCCGGACGGCTTTACGGTCGCGTCGGTCGCATCGGTCGGCGGCGGAGAGGTAACGACCTATTCGGCGGCGGATTTCCTGGTCGATCCCGTTACCAACGAGCTGACGTTCCCGGCGCCCGCGAGCGCCGTTGCGCTGACGGTACCGGCGGCGGACGCGTTCGGACCCGGCGTGGAGACGATTATCGTAACCGGTTCCGTAGGCTGAAAAAAGGACGAATGAAAAACCCGAAGCGCTATAGAGCTGCTTCGGGTTTCCTTTTTTAAACCGGGAAATGCCGGGCTTTCGGCCCCGGTACGTTCCGCCCGGATAAATTATCGGTTTTATGTCAACAAAAAGCTGTTCTTTCGCCGAAAGATGTGGTACAATAAAGAAAAACGCCGAAGAATCGGAGATGCTCCCGAAGCGGCACCTGAACGAACGAAACGAAAAAGGATGGTGAACGCAGTGAAAAAAGCTTTTGCCCTTCTGCTCCTTTTCCTGTTCCTATCCGCGCTCTTTACCGGATGCTCGAAGAGCGAACCGGTTTACGAGAGCGGCGGAATCGATTGGCAGTATGAAAGCGCCTCCGGCGGCGCCTCGATCTATCC
>CACZON010000263.1 GCA_902782805.1 Oscillospiraceae bacterium | reverse complement strand
GGGGACCGGAGCCTGGTAGGCAGGGGCTTGAGGAGCCTGATACGCGGGAGCGGAAGGCGCCTGGGGAGCCTGATTGTAACGCTGCTGAATCTGCTGCTGGATCTGCTGCTGATTGCCGATCGGCTGCGAATACTGCTGCGGCTGATACGAAGGAGCCTGCGTATACGGCTGCTGATAGGGCGCTGCGGGACGGGGAGCGGCAGCCTTCGCTGGTGCGGGAGGAGCGTCCAGGATCGAGACCATGCATACGGTGAAGACGCCGCCGGTCAGGAGCAGACGGTTGAAGATGTTGATAAAGTTGAGGTACGTGCCGGAGGTGTTCCAGCCGCTTCCGAGGATGATTTTGAAGATGATCGCAAAGAAGAGAACGGTAATGACGACACCGGCGGGGATAAAGAAGAATTTTACGACGATATCCTTAAAAGCGCCGCCGATCAGCTTCGAGATAAGGACCGCGGCCATCGCGAACAGCGCGATCAGATCGAAGAACGCAAGCAGGAAGACGAGGAAATTGAAGCCGCCGAAAAGATAGCTTGCGCGATAAGCGCCGTTGCCGAAGCCGACGAAGAAATAGATCAGCTCAAAGAACACGAACGCGCCGACGCCGATCATGAGCAGCAGGTTGTTCTTGCCGAACTTGCCAATCAGCAGGATGACGCCGAGGAAGGCGTAGACGGAGCAAAGCAGGAAGCTGTGCAGCGGGCTGCTTACGCCGAAAATGCTGCCGAACAGCTCGATGATCATCGTAATGAACTTGATCGTCGACAGAAGCAGGAAGCAGCATGCTCCGATGATACGAAACAAGGTATAGTTCTTCTTCAGGAAATTCTCCATGAAATGTTTTTCCCCTTTCAAGCCCCGCGAAACTGTTTTTGCGGGAAATTTATACAAAAATTATAGCACCGAAGCAAAAGAGTTGTCAACGAATTCCAACAGAAAAAATCAAATTCAGCTTTCTTTTCGCTTTTGAAGAATTTTGTTGAAATCGGAAAAACGATCCGAGGGAATCGATGCGGAAAAAACACCGGTTCAGCCGGTCATTCCACCCAGGTAACCGGGTTTCCTTTGCGCGGGAGAGGCTCGCGGTTCGGCAGGCCTGTTTCGGTCTTCGGGTAGCCGAAGACGGCGCCGCCGAGGACGATCTCGTTTTCGCAAAGGCCGATTTCGCGCAGCGTCTGCGTCATTTCCGGGCAGCGATTGAGCCACTTGAGCTGATTGATCCAGCAGGAGCCGAGATCGAGCGCGTTCGCCATGAGCATCATATTTTCCAGCGCGCAGGCGCAGTCGGCCATATTGTTGCTGTAATCGATCCGGTTTGCGGCGAGGATCAGCACCGGCGCGTTATAATGGAAGACATAGCCGCCTTTTTTGGAATTGCGGATCGCGCCGGCGAGCGAGGGGTAGGTGACCGCCGAGGCGGTCATTTCGGAGAAAAGCTGCTGCGCGAGCGAAGCGAGGCGGGCGAGAACCTCCGGATTCGTGATCACGAGAAAATGCGTCGACTGATTGTTGCCGCCGCTCGGCGCGTAACGCCCGGCTTCAAGGATCGCTTCAAGCTTTTCGCGCTCGACGGGTTTCCGGAGAAAAACACGCGTGCTTCTTCTGGATCGGATAAACGAGAGCATTTCCATATTTTGTACTCCTTATTATATAGTTCTGTATTGTCATTATACTCCTGCGGCAAAAGGCATGCAACCTTTCCGCTAAAAATCGCGTTTTCGGGGCGGCTTTTTTCGTCGTTTTTTCGGCTAAAAATTCATCCGCCTTCGATTGACAAACGAGGGGGCATATGATAGAATAACTACAGTCTTTAAGGCGATACAGAGAGATCGGCAAGATGGTTTTAAGATAGCGCGGCGAATACGCCGGGCGCAGTTTTGATGCAGTCAGCCTTGCCGGTACGGCAGGGCTTTTTTCTTTAGAAGGAGCAGCGATATGACGACTGTTTTTACCCCCAAAAACCTTCCTTCGTTTTCTCCCGCGATCGATCCGGCGCTTCTGCCGGCCGACCGTGAAATTACCGTTTTTCCCGGCTTTTGCGACGTGCATGTGCATTTTCGCGAGCCGGGTTTTTCTTATAAAGAAACGATTCTTACGGGTAGTGCGGCGGCGGCGCACGGCGGCTATACGGCGGTCTGCGCGATGCCGAATCTCGATCCCGTACCCGACAGTGTCGAGCACCTGAATCTCGAGCGGGAAATCATCGCGCGTGACGCGGTGATCGCGGTCTATCCTTACGCGTCGATCACGAAGGGCGAACGCGGCGAAGCGCTCGTCGATTTCAAAGCGCTCTCGAAGGCGGCGATCGCCTTCTCCGACGACGGGCGAGGCGTTCAGTCCGCAGAGATGATGGAGGCGGCGATGGAACAAGCGGCGGCGCTTGACCGGATGATCGTTGCCCACTGCGAAGTCAACGAACTGCTGCGCGGCGGCTATATTCACGCAGGCGCCT
>CACZON010000262.1 GCA_902782805.1 Oscillospiraceae bacterium | reverse complement strand
GAGCCCACCACGCAGGCCGATGCCGATACGGAGAAGACCCGTTCCGAGATCCTTGCGGAGGAAATGCTCGGGAAGCTCACCGATGAAGATTCCTTTATCGCTCTTGCCGAAGAGTATTGCGCCGAAGCGGATAAAGAGACCTTCAAGGATCCCGCCGCCACCCTTCAGATCGGCGTCAAGTATGATACCGTGAAGAGCAATATCAGCGAAGATATGGCGGACTGGCTCTTTGACGAAAGCAGAGCCGAGGGCGATAAGCGCACCTGCAAGAACGACGAATACGTTTTCGTCGTCATGATGAAGAAGACCCCCTACAGAGAAGACACTCCTCTTGTAAGCGCCAGACATATCCTCGTTTCCTTCGACAGCATTGCCGCCGAGCTTGAAAAGACGAAGACCGACGACGAGACCGATACTTCCGAGGAAACCGATTCCACCGCTCCCGTTACCGCAGAAGACGGCACGGAAATCACCGCCGAGGGCAAGTATTCCGGTGAGGTCGTTCTTGCCGCCTACGAAAAGGCGAAGGACATCCTCAACAAGTATGAATCCGGTCAGAAGACCGAAGAAGCTTTCGCTGCGCTTGCTGAAGAAAACAGCGACGATACCGGCTCTGTGGGTGAAAACACCTCCGGCGGCGGTCTTTATGAAGACATTGCCAAGGGCAGAATGGTTGCTCCCTTTGAAGAGTGGATCTATGACGCGTCCCGTCAGCCCGGCGACGTGGGCCTCGTGCGCACGAATTACGGCTGGCACGTGATGTATTTCGTCGGTGCCCACGAGGAGCCCTCCTGGAAGGAAACGATCCGCGAGACCCTTACGGAAGATAAGACCTCCGAGCTCGAGAAAGCCGCTGCCGCCGAATACGAAGGCACGGCGTCCGAATCTCTCTTTGCACGTTTCGCCAAGAAGGAAGCTCTGAAGCTCGTCAACAAATATACGAGCCGCTACAACGAAGCGAGCGAAAAAAAATGAACAAACAAGAAGCGCCTTCCGTCTGGAAGGCGCTTCTTTCATCTCTTTTTTATCCGATATCCGGCGTGTCTCTGAATTCGATCTGAGGCTTCCTGAAGCCTTCCAGCTCCAGAACGACGACTTCGTTGCTGCCGGAATGCAGCCAAGTGGCGGGAAGATATGCCGTCTGCTGCGGCCCTTCCTTCCAATATCTCGAAAGAAGTCTGCCGTTGATAAAGATCAATCCTTTCGTAAACCCCGGAAGCGCGACGAACGTGTCCTTCGGATCGCCTTCGATTGACAGCTCCGCGTGAAGGAAAGTAGGCCGTTTATCATATTTCAATTTTCTTCGCTTATCAAACGGAATCAAGGAAAGGTCGCCGAGCGGCAGCGGATAATGCGTCCAGTGATACAAAAACTGCTGACCGAGGCGCACGCCTCCGATGATCCCCTTGCGGTCGGCAAGCGCCGGACCGTAATTGACGCGGCCCATATTCTCCACAAGGATCGTCAGTTCTGCGCCGATCGAAGGAACGCTGAAATCGAGTTTCTGCTTCTTATCGTTTCTGTAATAGATCCCTATCAACTTATCGTCCAGGAAAACATACGCCCTGTCATGGACGGTCATATAGAGCGTCTCTTTGTCCTTCGGTCCGCTGATTTTCGTCCGGTAACAAATCAGACCGTAGCCCTGGCCGATCTTTTCCATAGGAAGAGGCGTTACGTTCTGAACAGGTTCCTGCGACAGCGTCGGGATAAAATCCATCAGATCTGCGCAGGAATCAAATTCAACAACACCATAGGAAGCGCAGGAAAGGGATTGCTCCGGTTCGACATGGTTCACGTGTCCGTGGGAAGCAAGGACCTCCCTTATAGCGTAATACTTTTCCGTCAGGCCGCCGTATTCGTTGATCGGTGCATCGTCGTCGTAGCTGTTGACCGTCGGCTGGTATTCTTCATAGCAGTTGGCGCCGTTCATCCAACCGAAATTCGTTCCGCCATGCATCATGTAAATCGAAACGGAAGCGTGATTGTCAAGTATCTGAGCAAGGTTTTTCGCAGCGTCCTCAGCGCTGCGGCGGTGATGCTTCTCCGACCAGTGATCGAACCATCCGTTCCAGTATTCGGCGCACATCAGAGGTTCGTCTTTTTTGCGGAATTTTTTCAGCGTTTTGAAATTGTCGTCCGCCTTCGATCCGAAATTGCAGGTCGCAAGCAGCTCCGGCACGCTCCCGCCGGAAAGCATGGTATTGGATGCGCCGTCAGACGTGAAGAGGATGCATGAGATCCCGTTGGAATGAAGCAGATCCGCAAGCGCACGGATGTATTTACTGTCGCTGCCGTAACTGCCGTACTCGTTTTCGACCTGGACCATGCACATCGCGCCGCCGCAATCGGTTTGCTGCGAAGCGATGATCGGGATCAGCCGGTCAAAATACGACTCGACTTTTGACATAAACAGCGGCTGGGAGCAGCGCAGTTCAATATCGTCATATTTCAGCAGCCACCAAGGGAAACCGCCGAACTCCCACTCGGAATAAATATAAGGCCCGGGACGCACGATCGCAAGCATATCGAGCTCGTTGATGAGCTCCAGATACGCCTTCAGGTCGAGATTTCCTTCAAAACAGAACTCTCCTTCTCTGGGCTCGTGCAGGTTCCACGCTGTGTACGTTTCAACGGCGTTGCAGCCGCACGCTTTGATTTTCAAGAGTCTGTCGCGCCAGTATTCCCGCGGGACTCTGAAATAGTGCATCGCGCCGGCGACGATCCGGAATGGCTCGCCGTTCAGATAAAACGAATTCTTTTCAACTGTCAGCTTTTTCATTCGGCGTCCTCCTTCTTCTGCTCTGTCTTTTCGTCGGTTTCATAATTGGCAAGGATATCTCTTGCGATCTCCCGAACCAT
>CACZON010000261.1 GCA_902782805.1 Oscillospiraceae bacterium | reverse complement strand
GCCGGACCGTAACGCCGTATTGAATAACCTGCCTACCAAAGTGCAGGTGGGTGCTCTCCCAATGGGTTCGCGCTCCCTTCGTCCGGCCGAAGCCGGGAGGTCTGCAGTCCGCCACCGGAGGCGAGCTCCCTTATTATTCGTTGTAGGGTTATTGAAACGGCGATTCGCGCGTCGGGCAGGAAAAGGGTTGCAGAATCAGTTTTCTTCCTCTTCGTCGTCGAAGAATTCGTCGTTGAAGCGCTCCTCGAAGATATTCGCGAGCGTTTTGATCAGCTCGTCGTCTTCGACCTCTTCGAGCTGCTCTTCGCCGTCGATATCCGTTACGTGGAAGATATAGTAGCCGGAATCGTCGGGCATGAATTTATTGTTGGCAGTCGGATAGAGCGCGTAGTAAAGCTCATCCTCATATTCGAGCTCGTCGATGATCTCGAATTCATGCTCGTTGCCTTCGTCATCCAGAAGCGTCAGGATATCGGCGCCAAATTCATCGTACATAGCAGGGTTCTCCTCGTATTTCCTATATTTCTAATTCTATTGTAACGGCGGCGGCGCAATAAGTCAATGGGTTTTTCGTCGTTCCTTCTTAGAATACGCATTCCGCGGGGAAAATATGCGCTCCCGTTTGACAGCGGTTTTTCGGAATGATATACTAAAAAGCGCAAAATACCGGAAGGGATGATCCTTTTGAAACACGTTGAGCTGCTTTCGCCCGCGGGCGACCTGGAATGTATCGAAGCGGCCGTGCGCTTCGGCGCGGACGCCTGCTATCTCGGCGGGAGCTTTCTGCAGCTTCGGGCAGCGAGCGTCGGCTTTACGCCCGAGAAGCTCGCTCAGGCGGCGCAGTACCTTCATCAAAACGGAAAAAAGCTCTACGTTACGGTCAATTCCTATCCGAACAATTCGGAGATCCCGCAGCTTCCGGCCTACGCAAAGGAACTGTTTGCCGCCGGAGCGGACGGCGCGATCGTTTCCGATCTCGGCGCGATCTATGAGATGAAGAACGCCGAGCCGCGGCTTGCGATCCACGTAAGCACTCAGGCGAACTGTCAGAACTATAAAACGGCCGAGGTCTATTACAACATGGGCGCTTCCCGCGTCGTTCTCGGGCGCGAGCTGTCGCTTGAAGAGATCCGCGAGCTGCGTGCGCTCTGCCCCGGGGAGCTGGAGCTTGAAGCGTTCATCCACGGCGCGATGTGTATGTCCTATTCGGGAAGATGCCTCCTTTCCGCCTATTTCAACGCCCGCTCTGCCAACCGCGGCGCCTGCACGCAGCCCTGCCGCTGGCAGTATTACCTGATGGAGCAGAGCCGCCCGGGCGTTTATCTGCCGATCGAAGAGGAAGCCGGCGCGACGACGATACTGAGCTCCGCCGATCTCAATACGATTTCGTTTATTCACGAGATTATCGAAGCCGGGGTCGATTCGCTGAAAATCGAGGGCCGGATGAAAACGCCCTATTACGTTGCAACGGTTACGAACGCCTACCGCCGCGCGATCGACCGCTCGGCGCCGATCGAGTTGCTCGAACACGAGCTTCAGTGCATCAGCCACCGGCCGTATTCCAGCGGCTTCTATTACGGAGCGCTGAAAGCGTCCGGTTTCAACGACGGCGTCTATCGCCAGGAATGCGTTTTCGCCGGGATCGTCCGCGAAGCGCGTAAGGGAGAGATCCTCATTGAGCAGCGCGGGAAATTCGTTCTTGGCGATACGCTCGAGGTGCTCTCGCCGGATTCGATGGGCGGGCACTTCCGGGTCGAAGCGATGTTCGATTCCGAGGGGAATTCGGTTGCCGAGGCTTCTCACGCGCAGCAGCTGCTGCGGATCCCCTGCGCGCTCTCGCTCTCACCGGGCGATCTGCTGCGCCGGCGGATCGAACAAACGCAATAAACCGTTTCGGCGGGGCTTTCGGGCCCCGCTTTTTTATATCAGTCTTCTCTCTTTCTGCATATTCTGATCAGAGAGGGAGGCGGCGTATGAGAAGAATCGGAATTGCGGGAAGATGGCTGATTTTCCTTTTGATTTTATCGTTTCTCTTTGCGGCGCTCTACGCTGCGCTGCTGCCGACTTTGCACGCGAACGCGGAAATCGAAGCCCATAAGCTCGCCGAGCGGGCAATCGCGAACGCCGTAAACGAAGCGGCGCGGGAGAGCGGATTTTGTTTTCAGGAGATCCTGCGCGTTGAGCGAAACGCCGAAGGCCGCATTACCGCGATCGTTGCCGACACCGGCGCGCTCAACCGCTGGCGCGAAGCGCTGGTCGAAACGGCAGAGCAAAAGCTCGTCAACGGGGAGTATACGGCGAAAATTCCGCTCGGAACGCTTCTCGGCAGCCGTCTTTTCTACGGCCGCGGGCCGAAAATCTCCCTGCGGCTTTCGCTGGGCGGTTATCTTTCCGCCTCCTTTCGAAGCGATCTTTCCGGCGCCGGCGTCAATCAGACGAAATATACGCTTTCGGCCCTGATCGACGCAAAAATGTTTACCTATCTCCCGGCAAGCCGCCTGACCGTTGAGACCGAAACCGAGGTACTCCTTGCCGAAGCGTTCATTTCCGGCGAAGTTCCTTCGTTCTATACCGTGCCCGCTGCGGAACGATAAAAAAATTTGCGAAAAACCGTTTCCTGCGGTATACTATCGGTAGAAACGCTTTTCGCAGAAAACGGAGGAAGCGGCATGAACGAAGAAGCGGTAAAAAAACGCATCGAAGAACTGCGCGAACAGATTCTGTACCACAACCGGAAATATTACCTTGAGGACGATCCCGAGATCGACGATTTCGAGTACGACCGGCTCTACCGCGAACTCGAAAACCTCGAAGAAGAATTTCCCGCGCTGAAAACGCCCGATTCGCCGACGGTTCAGGTCGGTCATCTCGGCTACAACACCTTTGCGCCGGTCGTCCATGAGGTGCCGCTCGAGAGCCTCCACGATTCCTTTTCCGAGGATGAAATGCGCGATTTCGACCGCCGCGTCCGCGAGGTCTTCCCGAACGCCGAATATATCGTCGAACCGAAGTTCGACGGTCTCTCGGTCGCGATCGAATACCGCGACGGCGTCTATTTCCGCGGTGTGACCCGCGGCGACGGCACTACCGGCGAAGACGTAACGGAGAACATCCGCACGATTCGCACTGTTCCGAAAAAGCTCAAAAAAGCCTATCCGCAGCTGATCGTCCGCGGCGAGGTCTATATGCGCTCCGACGTTTTCCTTTCGCTCTGCGAGGAGCAGGAAGCAGCGGGTGAGACGCCCTTTAAGAATCCGCGCAACGCCGCGGCCGGATCCCTTCGTCAGAAGGACCCGCGCATTACGAAGAAGCGCACGCTCGATATCTTCGTGTTCAATATCCAGAAGATCGAGGGTGAAACGCTCTCCTTCCACGATCAGTCCCTGCAGTTTCTCAGGGATCTCGGCTTCACCGTGGCGCCGATCGGCGAACGCTGCCCGGATATCGAAACGGCGCTTCAAAAGATCCGGGAGATCGGCGAAAACCGCGCAAAATACCCGTTTGCCATCGACGGAGCTGTTGTAAAGGTAAATAGCTTTGCACAGCGCAGCGAGCTCGGCAGCACGGCAAAATTCCCGAAATGGGCGGAAGCCTATAAGTATCCGCCGGAGGAAAAGGAGACGAAGCTGCTCTCTGTCGAGGTAGGTGTAGGACGCACGGGCGTGCTTACGCCGACGGGCGTATTCGAGCCGGTTCTGCTTGCCGGAACGACTGTTTCCCGCGCGACGCTCCACAATCAGGATTACATCAATGAGAAGGGACTTCGCATCGGCGATACGGTCATTTTGCGCAAGGCGGGGGAGATCATCCCGGAGGTCGTGAAAGTGGTATCGCACGAAGAAGACAGCGAGCCGTATCTTCTGCCCACGGTTTGCCCCTCCTGCGGCGGAGAGGTCCGGCGCGAAGCGGGCGAAGCCGCCGCAAGATGCATCAATCCGGAATGTCCCGCTCAGCTTTATCAGCACCTGATTCATTTCTGCGAACGCGACGCGATGGATATCGAAGGCCTCGGCCCAGCGGTACTGCAGCAGCTCCTCGATGAAAAGCTGATCGCCTCGCCGGCAGATCTCTACGAGCTGCGATTCGAGGATCTCGTCAAGATCGAGCGCATGGGCGAAAAGAGTGCCCGGAACCTGCTTGACAACATCGAAAAATCGAAGCAGAATCCGCTCTGGCGGCTCGTCTACGGCCTCGGGATCCCGCATATCGGCCAGAAGGCGGCAAAGACGCTCTGTGAAAACTTCGCTTCGATGGACGAGCTGATGAACGCCGAAAAAGAAAAGATCTCTGCGATCGAAGGCTTCGGCGCGATCATGGGCGAAGCGTGCGAAGCATTCTTCCGCGAAGCCGGCGCGCGGCACCTGATCGGACGTCTTAAAGGACTCGGCCTGAATATGAAAGGCGAGGAAAAACAGAGCGGGGAAGGGAAGCTTGCGGGCCTGACCTTCGTCATTACCGGAACGCTCCCGAGCCTTTCGCGCACGCAGGCAACGGCGCTGATCGAGGAAAACGGCGGAAAAGTTGCCTCGTCCGTTTCAAAAAAGACGGATTATCTCCTCTGCGGGGAGGACGCCGGCAGCAAGCTCACCAAAGCGCAGGCGCTCGGCGTGCCGATCCTGAGCGAAGAAGAGCTGCTCTCAAGGGTCGCGCAATAACGCTTTACAAAATGCCGCCGGTGCGGTATAATAAAAATACAGAAATGCAATAAAAAAACGGAGGATTTTACCATGAAAAAATTTGTTTGCCAGATTTGCGGTTACGTTTACGAAGGTGACGCGGCTCCCGAAAAATGCCCGCAGTGCGGTGCGCCCGCCTCGAAATTCACCGAGCAGAGCGCGGAAATGAGCTGGGCCGCCGAACACGTTGTCGGCGTTGCGCAGGGCGTTCCGGAGGATATCATCGCGGATCTGCGTTCGAACTTCCAGGGCGAATGCTCTGAGGTCGGCATGTATCTCGCGATGGCGCGCGTTGCGTTCCGCGAAGGCTATCCGGAGATCGGCCTCTATTGGGAAAAGGCCGCTTACGAAGAAGCGGAACACGCCGCGAAATTCGCGGAGCTCCTCGGCGAAGTCGTAACCGACAGCACGAAGAAAAACCTTGAGATGCGTGTGGAAGCCGAAAACGGCGCTACCGCCGGCAAGACCGATCTTGCGAAACGCGCAAAGGCGCTCAATCTCGACGCGATCCATGACACGGTTCACGAGATGGCCCGCGACGAGGCAAGACACGGCAAAGCCTTCAAGGGTCTGCTGGACAGATACTTCGGAAAATAAGAAAAACGCTTGAAAAAAAGCAATTTTGAGAGGATGAGTTCGAATGAGCTCATCCTCTTTTTGTATACCAAAACCACACGTTAGACGTGTGGTTCGGTAAGGATTAAATAGTTGAACAAAAATAAAGCCTCCTGTTAGAATAAAGCT
>CACZON010000260.1 GCA_902782805.1 Oscillospiraceae bacterium | reverse complement strand
AGCTTTATTCTAACAGGAGGCTTTATTTTTGTTCAACTATTTAATCCTTACCGAACCACACGTCTAACGTGTGGTTTTGGTATACAAGAAAAGCCGGAGCGCGCAGCTCCGGCTTTTTTCTTTGCAAAAAGGATCAGTTCAGCATCATTCAGAGGCGTACGGGCGTCTCGAGATCCCGCGCGGTCGCTTCGAGATACGCCGAAAGCGCCGGCGCGCGGTCCTTTTCGAGCAGAACGATAATCGTGCTGCCGCCGAAGAGGAAGCAGCCCTTCTCCGCGCCGCGCTCGACCCGGGCGAACCCGTCCGCTTCGTATGAGAGCGGATGATTGGCGATCTTCCCGACCATCATCGCGCCGACCTCCATCTGGACCGCTTCGCCGAACCGGTCCGTCTGCAAAAGCGTATATTCCCGCGCGTTCTCACAGAACACGGGCAGCTCACGCAGCGCGATCGGCCGGACGGTATGGAGCCGTCCCGGCAGCCTGACCGGCGCCTTCGCCCTGCCCGAGGCGAAAAAGGCGTAGCGGTGGTAATCCGTAACCTGCAGGCGGAAAACGAGGCAGCGCCCGCCCTCGAACTTCGCGGCGAGCGATTCGCTGCGCAGCAGATCGGCCACCGAATAACGGCTCTGCTTGACCGGAACGACGAGGCCCTTTTCGATCGGATAAACCGAAAGCAGCCCGTCGCAGGGCGAAATCAGCGCCGCCGGATCCGCCGCGACCGGCCGGGCGCTTTCCCTGAGCTTTCGGGTAAAGCAGTCGTTGAAAGATCTGAATTTCGTTTGTTCACATTCGGAGAGATCGATCCCGTTTCTGCGGACAAACGAACGGTTGAAAACGCGCGACGCTCCGCACGACAAAAACGCCCCGACTGCTTTCGAGAGAAAAGGCCGTGTGAGACCTTTCAGGAGAAATCGTCCGGGCGCGGTATGATAGAGAAAATTCGTAAAAGACGCCATCGTTATTTGTTCAGGATCTTGGTCAGGATCATCAGCAGGAACTCGAGGAAGCCGATCCCGATCAGGATCAGCGTCCCGCGCAGGCCCGGCTTCGGGATCCGGATGGGCAGGATGAACAGCAGACCGGTGATCAGGATCACCGGGAAATAGACGAGGGTGATGTCGATCGTCGTGATGTACTGCAGCAGCATGACCGAGGGAAAAATCAGCGCCGCCGAGGTGACCGGCAGGCCGAGGTATTCCTTCCGCTTGCCGCCTTCGGTTTTCTGGCGCTCCTCCTCGGTGACGTTGAAATACGCAAGGCGAATCATCGCCGCGAGCACGTAGAGCACCATCAGCGCGATGATGATCCAGTAGACGACGCGGTAGAAGGTAAAATGATCGGGGAAAAAGAGATTGTGCGCGACCGGAGAGGTCCGGATCATCGCCGAGCCGATGCACATCGGCAGCACGCCGAAAGCAACGAGGTCGGAAAGCGAATCGATCTGGATGCCGAAGCCCTTTTCGAGGTCGGTACGGTCATGCTTCGTGCGCGCAACCATCCCGTCGAAGGAATCGAACAGGCCGCACGCGAGCAGGAAGAACGTTCCGATGTACGGATGGCCCGTTCCTCCGAGAGAGATGATGATCCCGCTGGCCGCCGAGACGAGCGAGAGATACGTCAGGATGACCGTATAGTTGTAAAATCCTATCATGCTTTTTTCCTCACAAAGGATTTGATAATTACCACGATGAAACAGAGAATGACGCAGCTGTAGAAGGAAACGAAGCGCGAGAGCATCTCGAGCCCGGCCGCTTCCGCCTCCGGCATGATCGCGCAGAAGCCGTCGTACATCATCAGATCCGTAAAGCCCATCGCGCCGGGGATCGGGATAAAGGTCGAGCCGATGCTGATCAGGCTCTGCGCGCCCAAAAGCCGCGCTCCGTGGGTAAATACGGCGCCGGCGCCTCCGACGGCGTGGCGGATGTTGACGGCGATATACATGAACATCGTAACGGCAAACTGCGAGAGCCGCTGGAGCACGTTGAAAATCAGCGCCTTGACGATCGCCGGTTTATGGCGGGGGATCTCCGCCGCGTAGCGCATATATTCCTTTTCCCAAAGGGCAAAGCGCTCTTCGGCGGCGGCGCGGTTCTTGATAAGGCGCAGCTTTGCGCCGACGCGGATCAGAAGGCGGCCGACCGCGTTGATGACGCTGTGCTTGACCGCAATGAAGATGAAGAGCAGCGCGAGCGCGATGAGGATCAGCGCGCCGATCACGATCAGGACCCTCCCGTAGGGGCGGAAATAGAAGTAGACCGACGGGGTCAGGATCATCGTTACGAGCCCGCAGATCAGGATGGCGATCGTATAGAGCGCAACGTTGAAGACGAGGCTGATCGTCGTACAGCTCGTCGGGATCCCGTCCTTGACCATAAAGTAGGCGCAGGCGGGCTGGCCGCCCGTCGCCGACGGGGTGATCGCGGAAAAATAGATATCCGAGGCGCTGTAGGTCAGGCTGCTGCGAAGGGTGCAGCCGTGGCCGAAGGAACGCACGAGCGTCCGCAGCGCGAGCGCCTCGAAAAAGATGAAGCAGAACATCGAGAGGAACGATACGCCGACGAAGAACAGGTCGGCGCCTTCGATCTGCTCGCGGATCTTGCGCAGCGAAAAGCCTTTGCTGATCGAGGCGACGATAAAGACGGAAAACGCAGCCAATACGAGAAAGAGTGCGGCCCAGAGCGATTTTCTTTTTTTATCCTGCGCGGAGCCAAAGGAATCTTTCATCGTCCAACCTCTTTGAAACCGCAAGGCCGATCTCGGCGGCGAGAACGCCCGCGGGGATATCAATCAAATAATGCTGTTTGGTAAAAACTACGGCCGCAAAACAGCCGGCGCAGAAGACAACGGCGAGCACCTTCCAGATCTTCGCGGGTTTTTTCATCTGGAACATCGCCCGCAGAGCGATCCAGCTCGCCAGCGCGTGGACCGAAGGGAGGCAGTTGACCGGTTTATCAAAATACCAGACGACGCTCATTGCGAAGGTGAAAAAATCGGTAACCTCCATCGGCGGCTTCTGAATGATCGTGGGATATACGATAAAGGTGATCAGGCAGGGGATCTTCGCGATCAGATCCGCTTTCGCAAAGCGGTAGAGGAACCGCTCGCTCTCCCGCGCGGTAAAGAACCAGTTCAGGCCCCACTGCACGAACGAGGCAACGTAGAAAAACACGAACGCGGGGATAAACGGGATCCGCTCGTCGATCTCCATATGGATGTAATGCCGGCGGCTGTCGCTGACAAGGAGCAGCGTGACGGAATAGGTGATAAAATTCATCGCGGCAACGAAGATCAGCGGGATCCAGGAGTACCGCGGAAACAGTTTTTCAAGCCATTTTATCAGCTTCATGAGACGGAACCTCGAACCGAATGGCAGTTTTCAAATACGTGACCATTATTAGATATTTTACCATATCTCCCGCTATATTACAAGCCTTTTTTCGCCGCGGCGCGGCGTCGGAATCCGACTTTGCAGATTCCCGCTTCGCCGTACAAGACGAAGCGCAGGTTCTTCTTTCGGGCGATTTTTCCGATTTCGTAAAAAGCCGGAATTGATACGGGAACCCGATCTCTTCGACTTCTCGTGGACCCCGTTTACGCTGCTGCAGGGCAGAACGCAGGCGCAAGGCACAGCACTCCCTGCCGGGCGCGTCGGAATTCGCCCTT
>CACZON010000259.1 GCA_902782805.1 Oscillospiraceae bacterium | reverse complement strand
CGGCTGGGGAACCGGCGGCTGAACGGGCTGCGGAGCCGGCTGCGGCGCGTACTGCGCGGGCGGCGCGGCGTTCATCCCGTCTTCGAGATAACGGAAGATCGCGGCGACGTTCTTCTTATTCTTGCCGTAGTCGATAATCTGCGTCGGCATTCCGCATTCGGAGAGGATATGGATCCCCGTTCCGCCCTGCTGCGGGGTAACGGTAACGGTGATCTTCTCGCCGTAGGACGTCATGCTCATGCCGTGGTGGATCCGAAACCAGATGCTGCCGTTGGGATCGTTGTTCTCCGATTTGAGCGATACGTTCAGATTGGAAGAATCGATCGTCCGAAGCTTCCAGAGAACAAAATCCATCGCAACCGGATAGACTCTTCCTTCCTGTGCCTTTGCTGCCATATCATTTCACAACCTTTAATATGCGAAAGGGCAGTTTCGATGAAGAAAACTGCCCTTTTTGCGGTTTGTTGAAGTTTGCCTTCCGGTTCGGATCAGAAGAGTTCGTCCCAGATGCTGTATCTGGTGTAGCTCGTTGCCGCAACGATCGCGACGATGATCACGATGATCAGGATGACGGTCAGAACGATGCCGAGGATCAGACCGATCAGACCGAGGATCTTGCCGACTTTGGCTTTTCCGAAGAGCTGGCCGTAGTTCGCGGTGAAGGTCTTCGCTTTCGCGAGAGCGATCGCGCCGAAGATGATGCCGAGGAAGCTCAGATAGAAGGTGCAGGCGAACGCCAGACCGAGGATGCCGAATACGAGCGTGCTGGTCGCGTTGGAAGCGGAAGGATCCACTGCCGTAGGCGCGGGCGTATAGGGCTGAGCCTGATACGGCTGCTGATACTGCTGGGGCGCGTACTGGGGCGCTTCCGGCTGCTGATACTGCGGCTGTGCGTACACATCCTGTACCGGCGGCTGAGGATATTCAGGCGCTGCCGGAATCTCCACGGGAGCTGCAGCGGGCGCTGCTGCGGGAATCTCCGCCTGCTCTACGGGCTGACCGCAGTTCGGGCAGAATTTCGCGCCGTCTTCAATAACGGAACCACATTTACTGCAAAACATAGAATACCTCTTTCCTGCGATAAACGCATATTTTTTATTCAAAACAAGAAATACTTGCTATGAAACGGACTCTCTGTTTTTACTTTAACTCAAATCTTTTAAAAAATCAATAATAGTTTGATCGTATTTTTCCGGATTGTTGATCCGGATGCGCGAATGGATCCCTTTCGGGAAGAAAACGAGCTTTTTTTCCGCGCTCCCGCAGGTTTCATAGAGAAGCTTCGCCTTTTCGGGCAGAGAGAACGTGTCCTCTTCGCTCTGAAGCATCAGGATCGGGCGCCGCAGCTTGCCGATCCGCCAGAGCGGTCCGTCCGTCACGACGTTCGCGCGGGAAATCAGGCGGATCAGCAGCGCCACTTCCCAGGCAAAGGGATAAAGCGGGCGCTTCTGCTCGATCATATGATTTTTGAGCGATTCGTAGAAATTGACGTACATTCCCTCGGCGATCATCGCGCGCATATACTTAGGCGCCTTGCCGCTCGTGAGTGCAAAGAGCGCGCCGGACGCGCCGATGCAGATCCCGTGCAGGACGATTTCTTCGTTTTGAAGCTCGTCGTGCAGAAAGCGGCTCCAGGCGATCAGATCGGGCCATTCGCGGCAGTAGAGCGAATTGATCACGCCGTCGGAAAGACCGTGGGTGCGGTTGTCGATCGTCAGTACGTTGTAACCGGCGCGGCGGAATGGCTCGGCGAAATAGTAGGAATAAAGCAGCGATTCCATCCGCCCCGGGATGATGATGACCGCTTTTTTCGCGCCGAAGTCGAAATACTCGCCGAAGAGGCGGTATCCTTCGCTCTTGATTTCGACCTCCCGCTTCTTTGAGGCGTATTCTTTTTCCCATTCGAGCCCGATCTCGAACATCCGCAGATATTCCTCGTCATCCGGGATGCTGCAGGTCCTTCCCCACTTCTTTTTGCCGGTACGAACGAGCAGGACCGTATAGATGATCGAAGAGATCACGAACGTCGGCAGGATCAAAAGGACGAAAACGCCCAGCAATACCCAAGCCCACCAAGGCATATAAAAACCGCTCCTTAAACAATTCCGATGATAAAATGATAGATTTTCTGCCCGCCGTCGATCAGCTCCGCCTCAAGCGAAGGATAAGCCTCCGCGATCGCTTCGCAAAGCTCGGTCTGCATTTGCTCGCCGATCCCCTCGCCGCGGAAGATCACGCAGGTTTCTTTTTCTTCGATTCCGGGGACGTGGGAAAGCCCCTCGAGGACCGTTCTGACCGGATCGCTGCCGACGCAGACGATCTCGCCGTTTACAAGCGCGATCTCTTCGCCTTTCCTGCAGCGGATCTCGTGATAGGAATAATCCCGCGAAGCCGCCGTCTCCGACAGCGTGGCAACGTCCTCAAGGCCGCTGCGCATCGCCGCGACGCGCGCGTCGGTATCCTCGTTGTACGGGATATCCATCGCGAGCGCAAAGTAACCTTCCGCAATGCTCGAGGAAGGAATCACCGTGATATCGTTTCGGCCGGAGAGCGTTACCGCCTGCTGTGCCGCGAGTACGATGTTCGGATGATTCGGAAGGATCACGATCCTGTCGGCGGAAATCTGCGAGAAAGCGTCGAGGAATTCCTGCGAAGAGGTGTTCATCGTTGCGCCGCCGTCGATCACGCAGTCGCTGCCGAGGGTTTTGAAGAGCTCCGCGACCCCGCTGCCGTTGACGACGCTGATCACGGAAAGCGCCTTGTGGGCTTTCGGTTCCTGCTTTTTCACGATCTGCTCGTTGTGCTGGATCTGCATGTTATCGAGCTTGAAGGTGAGGAATTCGCCGTATTCCTGGCTCGCGGAGATGACCTTCGCCGGATGCATCGTATGGATATGGACCTTTACGCGCTTTCCGTCCTGCGCTACGACGATCGAATTGCCGAAGAGCTTGAGATCTTCGATATACGAAGAAACGCGGAAGCGCTGGTCGTATTTCGGGCCCTGCATCAGCTGCAGAATAAATTCGAGGCAGTAGCCGTCTTCAAATACGCTCGTCTCGTTGAAAAGATCGAGATCGAGCTCAGGCTGCGGCGCGGCGCCGGAGGCCGAAACGCGGGGCGTTTCGGTGCCGGAAAGGAACTCCCCGTAGAGATACTTGAGCATCCCTTCGACGATCACGATAAAACCGAGGGCCCCGCTGTCCACAACGCCCGATTCCCGGAGAACCGGGAGCAGCTGCGGCGTAAACGCGAGCGTCCTGCGCATTTCGGCGATATACATCGAGAGCAGCGATTCCACGGAGGTGTTGCGCGTGATCTGCCCGCGGATATGCTCGATCCCCTCGCGGACGACGGTGAGGATCGTACCCTCGACCGGCTGTACGACCGCGCTGTAGGCCGTGCGGTACGCGCGAATCAGTCCGCTGCGCCATTCACCCGGCCCCAGCCAGGAAGCGCGCGAAAGCTCCTGGGCAAAGCCGCGGAAAAACTGCGAAAGGATCACGCCGGAATTGCCCCGCGCGCCGAGGAGCATCCCCTCGCTCAGCGTTTTGAGATACGCGCCGGCTTCGGCCGTCCTTTTTGCGTGATGCAGTCCGTTTTCCAGCGTCAGATAGAGATTCGTTCCCGTATCTCCGTCCGCAACCGGAAAGACGTTGAGATCGTTGATCTCCGCCTCGTGCTGCCGAAGATTGGCAAGCCCGTTGCGAAGCATCTTATCAAGATGGAATCCGTTGATTTTTCTCGTAGGCATTGAAAAAATCCACTTTCGTCAGGTTTGTTATTTCTCTTTTCCCATCCGGGTCAGCGATTTCGGCAGAATAAAGGTAAGCAGGAAGGATACGACCGTTCCGATCGCGGAAATCAGCGTCAGGTAGCGGATCGCACCGGAGGCGGCGTCCTCGCTGCCCTTGAGCGCCGTTAAAACGACGCCGGTCGCGATGCCCGTTGCAATTCCCGCGAACAGGCCCTGAACGGCAAAGTACATCGCGGAATTCGCAACGCCGGTCTTCTTCTCTTCCTCCGCCGCAAGCTGCGAGGGAATCGAATAAGCCACCGCGAAGAGCGCGCCGATCGCGAACGAGGAAACAAGGCCGGTCGTTACGGAAAGGACCGTTTTGAGCGTTCCCTGTGAGAGGAACGAAACGGCGAACATGTAGAGCATCCCGGCCGTAAAAGTGATCAGAACGTAGCGGAACGCCGCCCCGAAGCCGCGTTTACGGATGATGCGGTTATAGATGAGCAGCGTCAGCGGAACCGGCAGGAACGCCGAGACCATTACAAGGATCATGCTCATCCCGACGTAGGAGAAGTATTCGTTGATCCCTGCAAGGAAGAGCTGAACGCCGAACGTCATAAAGGAATAGGCGACCATCCAGATCACGAACGTGCGGTTTTTGAGCGTGCAGGAGAGCGATTTTACAAGGCTGAGCTTCGGCTCCTTCTCCCCCTGCGCGGTGCCGCGGCGCAGATCCGGTTCCTTGATCATAAAGAGCGGGATCAGCATCGTCAGCGAAAGCGGCAGAACGATCAGCGCGACGAGCCGGATATTCAGGCCGTTTAAAAGCATCCGTACCGCAACGTATCCGACGATGAAATAGATGATATCGAAAACGGATTTCGTATTCGCAAGGAGATTGCGCTCGCGCTCTGTTTCAACGATCTCGGTATACGTCGCGTAGTAAGTGACCATCGTGAGCGTATAAGCGCAATAGAAAACGCAGAGCACGAGTCCGTAATAAACCGTATTGAGCAGCGTCGCGCCGGAGGGATCCGGGATCACGAGGAAGAGCAGATACGAGATCAGAAGCGGGATCAGGCCGATCACAATCGCCGGTCTTCTGCGCCCGAAGCGGGTGCGCAGGCCGTCGGTAAAGGAAGCCATCGGGATATCGATGATTCCGTCGAGGATCTTTGCCGCAAGCGCAAAGACCGCCCAGACCGCCGGCACGATCAGATCTTTTCCGAGATAGGTCTGGAACGGGATCGCCTTCTCGCCGAAGCCGCCGATCAGCAGCGCGCTGCAGAGGTAGGAGCCCATCATGATGTTGAGCATATTGATGCCCAGACCGGCCGCCGCGTAAAGCATGATCTGCCGTTTTTTGCTGATTTTTTTCATGTTACTTCGCTCCTATCGCTTTTTCGAGAATCGCGCGTTCCTCCGAGAGATCCTTTGAAATCGGCTTCCCTACGTAATACGCTGCCATCAGGCCGGGGCCGATATTGATCCCGCAGGAAGGGAAAACGTCGTTGATATAAACCGCCTTCGGATGAAAACGCTCCTCGATCATCTTCTTGTATTCCTCGGCCTGCGTCAGACGGTTCGTCTGCGCGATAAAGACGATCTGCTCCTCCGGTTGCTCGATGGTATTTTCAATATACGAGAGCAGCACCGGATAGGCGTTCTTCGCGCCCTTTACCTTGCCGAGAACGGTCGTCAGGCCGTTGTAGTCGAATTCTCCGATCGGCTTTACCCCGGCGAGCGTACCGAAGAAAGCCTTCGGATGCGTGATTCTTCCTTTTTTCGCTACGAAGGAAAGGTCGTCAAGCCAGCCGGCCTGATGGAAGCGGTTCTTGTTGTTTTCGAGCCAATCTGCCGTTTCCTCAAGGGTTTTCCCCTCTGCGCGCAGCATCGAAGCCCAGATCGCCATCAGACCGAACCCCGGGCCGAACCGCAGCGAATCAAAGCAGACGATTTTCGCGTCGGGGTATTTTTCGAGCGTCTCCTCGCGGGCCTTGCGCGCAAAATTGAACGCGCCGGAAATGCCGCTCGAGATCGTCATCACGAGGAT
>CACZON010000258.1 GCA_902782805.1 Oscillospiraceae bacterium | reverse complement strand
GCTTCCGCCCAGGGGGAGGTCGAATCGGCCATAAGTGCGACGGTATAGCCCATATCGCGGAAATATTCCGCGATCGTGATTCCGGTATAAATCGAAGCTTCACGCGCCGCAACCGGCATATCGGAGGTATTGGCGATCAGAACGGTACGCTCCATCAGGGAGTTGCCGGTTCTCGGATCCTTAAGCTCAGGGAATTCGTTGAGAACGTCGGTCATCTCGTTGCCGCGCTCGCCGCAGCCGATATAGACGATGATGTCGGCGGCCGCCCATTTCGCGAGCTGATGCTGAACGACGGTTTTGCCCGAACCGAAGGGGCCGGGCACGGAGGCGACGCCGCCCTTCGCGATCGGGAACAGCGTATCGATAACGCGCTGACCGGTTGTCAGAAGAATATCCGGAGAAAGCTTCGTTTTGTAGGGACGGCCGCGGCGGACCGGCCATTTTGAGGCCATTTTGATCTCTTCCTCTTTGCCGCCGTCCTCGAGCACCGCAACGGCCTCGTCGATGGTGAAATCGCCCTCTTCGATCCGGACGATCGTTCCCTTCGAGCCGTTGGGGATCATGATCTTATGGATTACCGCGTTCGTCTCCGCAACGGTGCCGATGATATCGCCCGCGGTGACCTCGTCGCCGGCTTTCTTAACGGGGACGAAATGCCATTTTTTCCCGTGGTCGAGCGAGGGCACCTCGACGCCGCGCTGGAGGTTGTTGCCGACGAGCTTCATGATCTCGTCGAGCGGACGCTGGATCCCGTCGTAGATCGAGCCGATCAGGCCCGGGCCGAGCTCCACGGAAAGCGGCGCGCCGGTGGATTCCACTTTTTCTCCGGGTCCGAGGCCGGAAGTCTCTTCATAGACCTGGATCGAAGCCCGATCCCCGTGCATTTCGATGATTTCGCCGATCAGACGCTGCGCGCTTACGCGGACAACGTCGAACATATTCGCATCGCGCATTCCCTCTGCGATAACGAGCGGGCCTGCGACTTTCGTGATCGTTCCAGTTACCAATTCTTACACCTCTCAGTTTTTAAAGAGTATGTCGGAGCCGACGGCCTGTTCCACGAAGGTGGACTGCCGCTTTAAGCCGATCCCTGTATTTCCTCTTACTCCGGGCAGAGGAATGATCGCCGGAGTCGGACGCTCGGTGAATTTTTCGCGTTCGCGCGCGCTCGCCGAGAAGAGCTCCTCCGTCATATAGATAATCGCAAACCGCTCGCTTTCGGCTACGGTTTTCAGCAGCGCCGCCGCCTGCGAGGGGTCGTCGCAGACGAAAACGTCCATGCCGATCGCCGCAAAGCCCTTTACGCTTTCGCGGTCGCCGATCATTGCAATGTTTTTAGCCATAGATCTCACGCAGCCTTTCCCGGATTGCCTCGGGCGAAGCGTTCATCCGCATCCCGCTCGCGATCATCTCAACGAGCTTGCGGTCGTAATCGCACCCGATCATATATCCGATCATCGGCTCCGCGCCTTCGACCGAAAGCTTGCAGAGCCTTTTTGCAAGGCGCATCACCTGGTTGTCGGTAAAGCGCTCGAAGGCCGCGGGAGCCGCCCGATACGCCTCCACCGCGCTTTTCGCATCGAACGCAGGGATTTTTTCAACGTATTTGAGAAGCTGCTCCTCGCCCTTTAAGGCCGCGGAGATGAGCTCCGATTTTTTGAACGCGTCCATCTCGCAGACCGCGCGCTCGAGGTAATAATCGCTCGCGCCGACTCTGGCCGCGCGGATCGCGATTTTCAGATCGGCATAGAAGACGAGCCGCTCGAGGTATTCGCGCAGGAAGGGCGAATCGGTCCGCTTCGCCGTTTTGAGAAGCTCCTCCAGCGCCGCCCGGTCGATCAGAGCGTCGCTCGCGCGCGCGTCCTTCGTGTGGGCGAGCGTTTCGTAGGCCGCGTCCGCCGCTTCGGCGATCCACTCCGGGAGCAGATCGAAGCGCCGGTTTTCGACCGCGTTTCGGATCTCGGAAACCGGGATCGTAACCGGTTCGAGCAGGAGCTCTTCGTAGGGCGCGGAAGCCATCGTTCCTTTTAAGACCGTTTTCAGATTATGCAGATCGTTCTGATAAAAAAACGGATTGAACACCGTAAAATCCGGCGCGATCGTGCGCAGGTATTCCCAGGTGCGCTGCGCGTTGCTCTCTACGAGTTCGTCTACGGTATCGCCGTCGCCGAAATCGCGGTCCTTGAGGAACCGCGCAAGATCCGTTTCGCTGCGCAGCGCAAGCATCTGCTCGATCTCCGCATTGTGAAAGAGGGCGTTTTCCTTCGCGCGTACGGAACCTACGGAGTATTCATACGATAACGCCACGAAATCCCTCCTTACTCCTCAAACAGCGCCTTGCCGATCAGATCTTCCAGCGCGTCGCGCCGGGCGGCAATGACCGCCGGGAAGCTCATGTTGTCTTCGATATCGCCGTTCTTCAGGATAAAACCGCCGCGGATCGCGTCGTTCGGCTGATCGCTCAGCGTCGCGTCGACGCCGGCGCTGCGGATGCGCGCAAGGAAATCCGCCGGAACGCGCGCAAGATCCTTTGAATTGAGCAGGATCACGCCGCTTTTATCCTCCAGCGTCGCCGCCATGCGGCAGAGCAGATCGAAATACGCTCCGTCGTCGAGTGAAAGCATCGTTTCCTCCACCTTGGAGACCGCGCGGTCGATCTGACTGCGGCGCTCTTTCAGGATCGCGTTGCGCTTTTCAAGCTCGGCGCGGCTTTGCGCGGCTTTTTTCGCCGCCGCCGCTTTATCCGCCGCCTGACGCCTGGCATCGTCCAGAAGCGCCTGCGCGTCTTCCTGCGCTTTCCTTAAGGCCGCGGTGCGATCGTCCTGCGCCAGCGCGCGGATTTTTTGTACGTTCTGTTCGCAATCCTCACGGATGCTCGCTAATATCTTATCGCCGCCGCTCATATCGTTTCCACCTTTTTCTCAATAAGTTGCCGTCTGTGATGATTGCTCCGGATCAGATATTGAGGCCCGGTACGGAAATCACGAGCAGCAGGGAAACGATGAACGCAAGCAGCGCGTAGATTTCTACCAGCGTAACGGAAACCATCGCTTTGGAGAAGTTCTTCTCGTCCTTCGCGGTCATCGTGATGCCGGAAACAGCCGCTTTGCCCTGCGCAAACGCGGAGAACATGCCGCCGAAGCCGATCGCCAGCGAAGCGCCGAGATACGCGAGGCCCTGGCCGATCGTGGGCATCGTGCCGCCGAGAACGCCGCAGTTGATGAGGATCAGGAAGCCTACGATGAAGCCGTAGAGGCCCTGGGTGCCGGGGAGCAGCGTCAAGACGAGCATTTTACCGAACATCGAAGAATCTTCGGAAAGAACGCCCATAGAGGTCTGCGCCGCGCTGCCGACGCCTCTTGCGGAACCGATTCCCGAGAAAAGCGTTGCGATGGATACACCGATAATTGCATAGATCATACCGTTCATTGTTTTTTCCTCCGTTTGTTAATCGTCATTACTGTTTTTGACTTTAAAATATTTGCTGTTCAACGAGAACGGCTCAAAGGCTTTTCCGCCGCCCTCATAAAACTTACTGAACATTTCAACGTACTGGAGCCTCATCGTATGGACGTAGGCGCCAAGCGCGTTGAGCGCGATCGTGATCAGATGGCCTACGATAAAGATTACGATCATAAAGACGATCCCGGCGACGCCCGTTCCGAGCAGGGTCGAGAGCATATTGAAGACCTGTGCCATCACGCCGGTCGTAAGGCCTAAAGCGAGCAGGCGCGAATAGCTCAGAAGATCGCTCATGTAGCTCGTGATATCGTAGAGCGAGGCGAGGCCGCCGACCGCTTTGCCGACGATTCCCTTTTTCGCTCTGCCCTGCGTCAGGATCAAACCCGCCGCGCAGAAAATCACGATCGCGATTCCGATCTTCGCAAGCACGCCGCCGAGCGCCATTCCCGCAGCGAGCACCGCGAAGCCGATCAGCATCAGCATCCACAGGCCCGTGTCGAAAAACGCTTCGCCGTAGCGCTTCTGCTTTAGGCAGACCCAGAATTTGCAGCCCATACCGACGAGGATATGCACAAGGCCGAACGCGATCGACAGGATCATGATCATCAAAGCGTCCTTCTGGGTATCGAGGATCGGCCAGGGCAAAAGCTCCTTCATCGTGATCTCGTTTCCGGTAAAGAGCTTGTAGAACATCGCCGGCGCGTCGCCGAAGATGCTGCCGAAGATCAGGCCCCAGAAGACCGTTGCCACCCCGCAGTACTCAAAGAGCTTTAAGTTGCTGCGCATGCGGTGGTCGGGCTTGAAGATCTTCTGCGCTATGATCGTTCCGATGATCAGCAGCAGGCCGTAGCCGGCGTCGGAGAACATCATCCCGAAGAAGAAATAGAAGAAGAACGCCAGCAGCGGCGTGGGATCGATATCCTCCCGCGAGGGGGTCGAATACATGCTGACAATGCTCTGGGCCGGCTCGGAGAAGCGGTTGTTCTTCAATTTGACCGGCGCGTCCTCGGGCGCGTCTTCGTATTCGATGACGCTCGAGGGGATCTTTTCGCAGAGCTTCTCGAGCTTCGGGCAATCCTCCTCGGGGATGAAGCCGTTGAGAACAAAGACGTTCTTCGACTGATCGAGCGAGGATAAGACCTTGTATTTTTCGGCGCGCAGCGTAAAGTAATCCTGCGTGTCGCAGATCGCGCCGCGGTATTGCGCGTAGGAGGCGAGCTCCTCTTTCGCCGCGTCGGCTTTTTCCGTCATCTCGCGGTTCTGTTCTTCGAGCTGCTCGCATTTCGCGCGCGGCGTACGCCGCGTGGGATTGAGCGGCTGCGAGAAGCCGAGCGAGCGCAGCGCCGCCGCAGCGGCCGCCTTCTGCTTTTTCGGCGCGTAGAGGACGATGCAGGTCATCGAACCGGAGGCATAGAGGATCTCGTAATCGAAAATCAGCTCCGGCGCCTCCGCGGCGATCGCCTCGGAAAGCGAAATCTCATCGTAGAGCTTCGGCAGAGAGCCGATCAGGACCGCCGTGGTCTCGGTATCGCCGGTATTTAGGGGGATATCGAGCTTCTTCCAGGGCTGGAGCTGCGAAAGCGACGTACGGATCCGAACCGTCTCCGCCGCGCAGTCCGCGCGCGTTTTCTGGAGCGCCTGGATCTTCTGGCAGATCGCGATGATCTTGGCGGAATTCGAAGCAATCACCCCGATCTCGTCGGGATCGATCTCGCGCCGCCCGCGCAGACTGTCGAGCATTCCTTTCTTTTCCGGCGCGACCTCCGCGAGGATGCGGAGCGCGTTCTCCGTCAGCTCGACGTTTCGCTCGAACTGCCGAAGCTGTGCGCTGGTATCGAGCCGCTCGAAGCCTTCTTCGACTTTTTCGGCGGCGGCAACCTCCAGAAGCGCGCTGTCCTGCAGATGCTCAAGAAGCCGTTTTCGGTCCTGCTTTAAGGCGATGATCCGGACCGACTTCATCTTAAGCTTTGCCAAATAGGTTCACCACACTTTTCTATTGGATCGGGGTCGATTATTTTACGAGCAATTCAATTGCCTTTGCAACCGTATCGGAAAGATTTTTCTCCGCGGCCGCGCGAAGGGAATCACATTCCTTTTCCGCTTCGGCCTGCGCCGCGCGAAGCTGCGCCTGCGTCTCTTCGCTGCTCTCGTTTTCCTGATCCGAGATCAGCTTTGCGCCTTCGGCCTTCGCGTTTTCAAGGATCGCGGCGGCATCCAGCTTCGCCTGTGCGCGGAGCGCTTCCGCCTCTTCCTTTGCCGCGGCTTCCAGCCGGCGGCCTTCTTCTTCGGCTTCCAAAATTGCTTTGATCATTTCACTTGCCATCGAAAAGTTTCCTTGCCTTTCTTGATGTAAGCCCAAATAACTCCTTTTACATTAAATCATAAAACGCGCTCAAAAGCAAGCCTCATTTTCCGTTTTCACCGGTGCAAACCGAAAAAGAATTGTAATCCGTACGGTGAAATGTTATAATGATAAAAAAGGAAAAAAGCCCGCGGGTGCGCGGGCAAAAAGGAGGAAAAAATCATGCCGGAGCTGAACATCGGAGCCTACCGCGTGCGGTTCGAAAACGGCGGCGTTTTCGTTGAAAAAGGCGAAAAATGCCTCTACGCAAACCGCAGGCCGGTCTATGTAAGCGTAAAAACCTACGCGGCGATCCTCGAATTTTCCGAAGCGCCGTATCAGTCGGCGGAAGAAACTCCGCAGGGCGTTTTGGCGCGCGCCGATTACGCGACGCCGAACGGCTCCGTGATCGCCGTCTGCGACCGCTACAGCGTGGAGGACGGCGCGCTGAAAATCGCCCGGACGGCCGAGGTCAAAAAAGCCTCGCCGCGCGATCTCGGCTTTGCAACGAAGATCTCCTTTTACCCGGAGCTCTCGAGCGAGCTGCTCGATTTCGATTATTTCTCGCCCGGCCAGCTCTATCTCCACAACGAATACGCCGGCCCCTACGCGCTGATGAAGAATACGGAGCTTTCGTATTACTGGCGCAAGGAAACCTATTCCGGCCTGCCGATGTTCGCGATGCAGCACATCGAAAGCGGCGAGACGATTTCCCTCTCGCGCTGGAAGGCGGACGCCACCCTCCCCTCGCTTGACCGCACGTCTACGGAAAACTACGCCTACGTCGACGCGAAGATGACCGTGGGCTCCTTCGGCGTTTCACGCCCGAAGGCCGAAGCGCTGACCTACACTTACTACGGCCACATGATGCGTACGCCGCTGCCGGAATTCGAGCCGCAGGGGCTTTCCGTCGATTATATCTATCCCGCCGTCAACGGCCAGACGCCCGCGGCCGCGCGCGGCCCCTGGAACGTCGATCTGCCGCTCCAGAATATCGCTTGGGTCCACCCGATGCGCGTCGGTTTTCTGCAGGAATACGCACTCGGCGTCACTTTCGGCCGGTATTCCGATTTTGCTTCGATGATGAAGCATACCTGGCGCGAAGTCTATCCGCGCCTCAAGGATCGGCTCTTCAAGGTCGACAACGGCGCGCTTTACCGCAATATGATGCGCTTCCTGCGCGATATTACTCAAAATTTCGGCGAGAGCTGGGGCACGCCCTTCGTTGCGCAGCTTCCGGATTTCGACCCGAACTCCTATTCGGCGGAGATCGGCTTCGTAGGCCAGCAGGCCGGGATCGGCTATCAGCTCCTGCGCTGGGGCGTGCTTGAGGAGGATCCCGACGCGCTCGAAAAGGGCTACGGGATCCTCAATTACTGGGTCTCGCAGATAAGCAAAGAGGGCGTTCCGATCGACTGGCTCCATCTTTCGACCCATCAGCGCGAGCCGCAGCCCGTCTGGGTGCGCCAGCTCGGCGACGGGCTCGAGGCGATCCTCGACGCCTACGTTTTCGAACACAACCGCGGGATCGAGCACCCCGAATGGCTCGAATACTGTGAAAAAGCAGCCTCCTGGCTGCTCTCTCGCCAGGAGGCCGACGGCAGCTTCTGCCGCGCCTACACCTACGAGGGCGCCCCCTGCCTCGATTCCAAGGCCTCCACTCCCTGCATCATCCGCTTTTTCATCCAGCTCTACCTCGTAACCGGCGACGAAGCCCTGCGCCGCGCCGCGATCCGCGCCGGCGACTGGACCTACGAGAACGAGACGCTCGGCTTTGAATACCGCGGCGGCACCTGCGACCAGTCGGACGTGATGGACAAGGAATCCGGCATCTACGCGCTTTTTGCATTCCTTGCGCTTTACGATCTTGAAAAATCGCCGCGATATCTCGAGGCGGCCTGCGCCGCGGCGGACTACGTGGAAACCTTCACCTTCGTCTGGAGCTTCCCGGTCGATCTACCCTATCCCTGCCATCCGTTCGTGCGCAACCACATCTCCGGGACGAGTAATGTGACCGTCGGCGCGGGCGGCGGCG
>CACZON010000257.1 GCA_902782805.1 Oscillospiraceae bacterium | reverse complement strand
CTGCGCGCTTCCTTGTTCCTCCTTTCCCGTAAAAATCCGTGATTTTTACGGGTACCCGATTGCTTCGATTTTCCGGGGACCCCGTTCCGGGTTTGCGGCGTGGGAAAGCTCCCTTGTGTAAAGGGCGCGGATCTTCGGTGAAAATCTCTGAACGCTTGCGTTCAGAAGCGCCGACCTTCACGGCAGGCGAGACGCTGTCTGCGAAGCAGACTGAGGGATTGTTTCCACGGAACAAAGCAAATTCATAAGAAAAGGACGGGGCGCCGATTCAACGGCAGATTCCCGTCCTTTTTCTGGATATTTTCTGATCACAGGTTTTGTGCGGACAATCCTCCCGTCATCCTTCGGATGCCACCCTCCTTTACACAAGGAGGGTACTGAAGACCTACGGAAGCGACAGCTTTCCGGAAGTCCACCTCATCCGAGCCGCTTCGCTCACCACCTGTCTCGCCTGCCGTGAAGGTCGGCGCTTCTGCCTTCGGCGGAGGTCTCTCCCGGAGACCCGCGCCCTCGAAGGGAAGGCTCAAGAGGTACGCCGAGTGAAAAATCCGGCAGGGCAGATGCGACTTGTTTGAGATCAGACGATCCCGCCGGAGTTATTCGCGGCGTCGGACTGGATGCGGTTCATGCGCGCGTAGCTGCCGCCGAGAGCGACGAGCTGCTCGTGGGTTCCGCGCTCGGTGACGCGGCCTTCTTCGATCACGAGGATCTGGTCGGCGCTGCGGATCGTGGAGAGCCGATGGGCGATCGCGATCACGGTGCGCTTTCCGGCGATCGAGGCGATCGCTTTCTGGATCTGCTGCTCGGTCTCAACGTCCACCGAAGCGGTCGCTTCGTCCAGAATGATGATCGGCGAGCGGCGCAGGATCGCGCGGGCGATCGCAACACGCTGCTTCTGGCCGCCGGAGAGGCGTGTCCCGCGCTCCCCGACCTGGGTCTGGTAGCCGTCGGGCATCGCTATGATATCCTCGTGGATGTTGGCGGCGCGGGCTGCGGCTTCGATTTCTTCCATCGTCGCGTTCGGCGCGGCGTAACCGATGTTCTCGGCGACCGTTCCGTTGAAGAGGAACGTATCCTGCAGCACCGGCGCGATATTGCGCCGCAGGCTTTCGATCGTGGCGTCCTGAAGATCGACCCCGTCGATCAGGATCCGGCCGGAGGTGGGCTCGTAGAAGCGGGAGATCAGCTGGGTCAGCGTCGTCTTGCCGACGCCCGTCGGGCCTACGAGCGCGAGCATCTTGCCGCTCTCGCAGTGGAAGGAGATATCCTCGAGTACCGGGGATTCCCCGTCGTAGGAAAAGCTGACGTGATCGAACACGAGGTCGCCCTCAACGTTCTCGAGCGGTTTCGCGCCGGGCTTGTCCTGAATCTCGACCGGGGAATCGAGCACGGCGAGCACGCGCTCCGCGCCGGCGAGCGACTGCTGCATGCTTTCGAGCAGGTTCGCAAGGCCCGTTACCGGCATATAGAAGAGGCTCAGATAGAGCACGAAGGAAACGATATCCTCAACGCTCAGGCTCTCGTGCAGGGCGAGATATCCGCCGAACGCGACCACGAGCACCGTTCCGAGCGAGGAAATGAATTCCACCGAGGGGTGGAAGATCGCGCTGATTTTAAGCGCCTGGAGCATCGCCTTTACGTGGGCGAAGTTCTTCTGATCGACCCGGTCGGTTTCGTATTCCTCGCGCCCGAAGGATTGGATCTCGTGCAGGCCGGAGAGGTTGTCCTGTAGCTTTCCGGAGAATTCGCCCATGCGCTTCTGAGAGATTCGGAAGTACGGGCGAACCTTTTTGGAGAAGATGATGCCGGAAATCAGGATCAGCGGGATCGGCGCGCAGGTGATCAGGGCGAGCTTCCAGT
Source organism: Oscillospiraceae bacterium (assembly GCA_902782805.1). Classification (GTDB taxonomy): domain Bacteria; phylum Bacillota; class Clostridia; order Oscillospirales; family Acutalibacteraceae; genus RUG612. The sequence goes on along the minus strand of CACZON010000257.1, from coordinate 3,434 downwards.
TGATCAGCAGCAGCACCGTCAGCACCCCGAGGAACGTGACGACGTTCGTGATCGTTTCCGGGATGATATGGGCGTAAAGCAGCTCGAAATCACGCGTATCGTTCACGATCCGGCTCATCAGATCGCCGGTCTGCTTGTCGTGAAAATAGCCGAGGTGCATCCGCTCCAGCTTATCGTAGGTTTTCGTGCGCAGATCGCCGACGAGGTACCAGGCGGCTTTGTGGGCGAGGTAGTTGCTCAGAAAGCGGAAGACGACGCGCAGCAGATAAAGTGCGATCAGCGCGAGGGTCAGCTTCCCGATCAGCGAAAGCGAGCTTTCCTCCATCCCGCGCGAAACGATGCCCGTCATCGCGGAAAGTGCGCGCGGTGCGGCAAGGTTCACGAGCGTCAGGCAGAGGGTGGAAAGAATCGCGAAAACGTAGAGCGTTTTATAGCGTACAGCCTCGCGGCTTAACTTCCATAAGAGTTTCAAAACAACGCCTCCTTAATCGAGTTTCGAAGGATCTTCTTTTGTGAGGATCGCCGTAAGATCTGTCAAAAGCCGGTCGCGGTTGATATACGAAACGTAGGTCAGTTCCCGGTCGATCGTCTCGTCGGAATAAGCACGGTCGCAGCCGGGGAGCTTCGCGCGGCGCCGGACCGACCGCATATAGCGCCCGTCTTCGTTTAAGAGCCAGGCAACGGCGGTCACGTCCCAGATCACGCGGCTCCAGCAGGTGAGGCTGCTTTGACGCTCGGCTTCTTCGATCGTATTGCGCGCCAGATAATCGGCGAGCGGATTTTTGCCGACCAGCCAGCGCTCAAGCTCCGGCTTCGAGACGCGGAATTCGCTTACGACGCCGAGGCAGGGGAGCAGAACGAGGCGCGCTTTTTCGATGACGACGCGCGCGGCGGCGATATCCTGCATCATGTTGAATTCCTTCGTTCCCGGAAGGTCGTAGGAATTTCCGCCGAGCCAGACGACGATCATCCGGTCGGTGATCTCCGAGTGCAAAAGAATGGCCGAGGCGATATTCGTGATCGCGCCGATCGCAACGACGTAGAGCGGATTTTCCGCGGTATACTCCATCGCGCGGCGGGCGAGATCTTCCGCGGCGGGGGAAAGAACGGGCGTTTTTTCATCGGAAAGATAGGAGCGGGAACCCTTGAAGACGCGGGACGCAAGCTCGCTTTTGCCGCAGAGCGCGAGAACCTTCAGGATCTCGTCGTAGCTTTTTTCCATCCCGTCTTCGGGTCCGCTCGATTTTTCGTTGTGAAACGGCGCGGCGTAGACCGCGGCGGTGCGGAGCTTGTCGCCGTTTAGAAGCAGCAGCGAGAGCGCGAACTGATCGTCGATTTCGTTGTAGGTATCGGTATCGAGCACAACGTCGGCTTTGCCGCGCGGCGGAAGGATCGGATTGCTCATCGGACGCACCTCGTATGAACCGTATTTTATAATTCCATTCTATCAAATAGGCAGGCAAATGTAAATCACTTTTTCTCTCATTGCAAAAACGGCCGGAGTTCGGTATAATAAAATCGACGAAAAAACGGACAAAACCGGGCAAGGAGGTCAATTATGGACGATCAGAGCATCGCGCTGCAAGCCATTGAAGAGGGGATCGCGCAGGGGCCTTTCCGGGCGGACTGGGCTTCGCTTTCCGCGTTTGAGGCGCCGAAATGGTACCGAGACGCGAAATTCGGCATTTTTCTGCATTTCGGGGTCTACAGCGTCCCGGCGTTCGGCAGCGAATGGTATCCGCGCAATATGTATATCAAGGGCTCGAAGGAATACGAGCATCATCTCAAAACCTACGGTCCGCAGAAGGAATTCGGCTACAAGGATTTTATCCCGGCGTTCAAGGCGGAGAAATTCGATCCCGAAGCCTGGGCGGAGCTCTTTCAAAAAGCCGGCGCGCGCTACGTCGTGCCCGTAGCGGAGCATCACGACGGGTTCCAGATGTACAAAAGCGCCGTTTCGCATTACAACGCCTTCGAGATGGGCCCGAAGCGCGACATCGTAGGAGCGCTCAAAAAAAGCGTTGAAAAGCGCGGGCTTGTTTTCGGCTGCTCGAGCCACCGCGCGGAGCACTGGTTTTTCATGAGCCACGGCAAAGAATTCGACAGCGACGTAAAAGAGCCGCTCTCGCGCGGGGATCTCTATTGGCCCGCGATGCCGGAAGGCCCGCTCCAGGATCTTGAGAGCCGCCCGGCGCCGAGTGAAGAATATCTCAACGACTGGCTGATCCGCACCTGCGAGCTGATCGATTCCTACCGCCCGAAGCTGCTCTATTTCGACTGGTGGATCCAGCACAGCGCGATCCGCCCCTACCTGCCGAAGCTCGCGGCGTATTACTACAACCGCGCCGCGCAGTGGGGCGAAGCCGTTGCGATCAACTATAAGCACGACGCGTTCCTCTTCGGCAGCGCCGTTCCGGATATCGAGCGCGGGCAGTTTGCCGAGATGAAGCCCTATTTCTGGCAGACGGATACCGCCGCCGCGCGCAACAGCTGGTGCTATACCGAGGGGAACGACTATAAATCGGCGAAATCGATCGTCTGCGACCTTTGCGATATCGTCAGCAAGAACGGCGCGCTGCTTTTGAACGTCGGGCCGAAGGCGGACGGGACGATCGGGGAAGAGGATACGGAAATCCTCCTGAAGATCGGCGAATGGCTCGCGGTCAACGGCGAAGCGATCTACGGCGCGCGCGTCTGGCGCAGATTCGGCGAAGGCCCCACGAAGATCGAAGAAGGGCAGTTCACCGATACCGCCGAGCGAACCTTTACCCCGGAGGATATCCGCTTTACGCTGCGCGATGATTTCCTCTACGCAGCCGTGCTCTCCTGGCCGCAGGACGGCCGCGTTACGATCCGCTCGCTTCGAAAGGCCGACGCCTCGCATCTGCCGGTCTATAACGGAATCCCCGGCGAGGTTTCGATCCTCGGCTTCGGCGGCGCGGTCGAAACGAGCCGCGATGAAAAAGGCCTGCACGTTTTTGCACCCGGCATTTCTTCCGAGATGCCTGTGGTCATCCGCATCCGGATGCGCTGAACTTTCGCCGGATTCCCCGGAAAGAAAGTTCTAACAGAGAAATTCCGCAAAGATTCCGGCCGGATGAATTGACTTTATCCGCGGAAGGTGGAATAATGGAAACAGAAGCAAAAATAACATTGAGAAAGGATGGACTGTGATGAGCGAGTACAGAAAAGTCATTACGAAACCCGGCGAAGTTCTCAACTTCGAGACGGTGTTCGAGGAGAACCCCTACCTGCGCACCGGCGTGCCGGAGAAAATGGGGACGGTGGAGCGGCTCGATTACGACACGAGCGTCTATGAAAACGGCGTAACGTATCATAAGACCGCCTACGTCTATCTGCCGTACTGCTACGACAAAGACGATCAGCAGCGCAAATACAACGTCCTTTATTTCCAGCACGGCAACACCTGCGAG
>CACZON010000256.1 GCA_902782805.1 Oscillospiraceae bacterium | reverse complement strand
CGGCGGCGCGCCCAGCGGCGACGACGCGCTCGCGATGAGCCTTTCGAAGAAGACCGGGATCCGCATCAACTGGATCTATCTCGCTTCCGATCTTACGGTGCTGCTGCTCTCGCTGACCTATATCCCGCTTGCGCGGATCGCTTATTCACTGTTGACCGTCGTCCTCTCCGGGCAGCTCATCGGCCTGATGACGCGCCTGCGTTTTCACTCTGCAGGGTCCTCTCCCGTGTAAAACGCAAATTCCGGCAGAGAACGGCCTGCCTTGACCGCAGGCGTCTTGCACAAAATCGAAAGCCTCATGAAAATGTAAATGAGCATGAAAAATGAAACCCTTCTTCCGCGCGGGAGAAGGAGCGGAGGTTCTTTTTTATGAATCTTACAACGGTTTTATTTGATCTCGACGGCACGCTGCTGCCGATGAAGATGGACTGCTTTACGGGCGGATATCTCGGACTCCTTGCACAGAAGCTCGCGCCGCTCGGCTATGAGCCGAAGCATCTTGTGGCTTCGATCTGGGCAGGGGTCGCGGCGATGGTCAAAAACGACGGCAGCAGGCGCAATGAAGAAGCGTTCTGGGAAACGTTCGCGCAGATCTACGGGCAAACGCGCGCCGAGCGCGACCGGGCGGCGGTCGAAGAATTCTACAACGTCGATTTCGCGGCGGCGCAGCAGTTCTGCGGTTACGATCCCGCCGCGCGCAAGTGCCTGGACTTCCTGAAAGCAAAGGGGCTGCGCCTGATCCTTGCAACGAATCCGTTTTTCCCGGAAAAAGCAACCCACCTGCGCATCGGCTGGGCAGGGCTTTCGCCGGAAGATTTCGAGCAGATCACGACCTATGAGAACGTCTCCTACTGCAAACCGAATCCGGAATACTACCGCGAGGTCCTGCGGCGCGGCGGCATCGCGCCCGAAGAAGCGCTGATGGTCGGCAACGACGCAGTCGAGGATCTCGCCGCCCAAAAGGCCGGGATACGCTGCTTTTTGCTGACGCCCTGCCTCCTGCACGAAGAGGGGCTCGACCTTACGAGCGTGCCGAAGGGCGGTTTTCCGGAACTGCTCGAATACATCGAACAAGAAACCCGCCGTCTGTCCTGACGGCTTACAGTTTTACGAACGCAAAGGAGGCGGAAAAATGCTCTGGCTCGTGATCATCATCCTCGCGCTCGTTTTGCTCTGCTTCGGCGTGCTCTGCGGGCTCTACCGTTTTGTCTTCCGCTCGCCGCGCAAGGGGCAGAACGATCCCCACGCAATGCTCTCGGGCGAACAGTACGACGCGCTCGCCGAAGAGATGGAATCGCTCGTCTGCCGAATCGAAGCGGAACCGTTCGAGGCGGTTTCGATCACCGCGTTCGACGGCACGAAGCTCTACGGCCGGCTGTATCTCCGCCGGGAAGGCGCGCCGATCTCGATCTGCATGCACGGCTACCGCGGCACGGCTTACCGCGATTTTTCCGGCGGTTCGCTGCTGGCGCTGCGCAGCGGCCAGAACGTCCTTTTGCCGGATGAGCGCGCTCACGGGAAAAGCGCCGGCCATACGATCACCTTCGGCGACCGCGAACAGCGCGATCTGCTCTCCTGGGCGGAATATCTCAACAGACGCTTCGGAAAGGAGATCCCGCTCTACTTCTGCGGAATTTCGATGGGCGCGTCGACCGTTCTGCTCGCAAGCGGCGCGGATACGCCGGAAAATCTGCGCGGGATCGTTGCCGACTGCCCCTACGACAGCGCAAAATCGATCATCTGCGATATCCTCGGGCGGATGCACCTGCCTAAAAAGCTTTTCTACCCGCTGATCGCATTTTCCGGGAGGCTTTTCGGCGGGGTGAACCTCAAAAACACCGACGCTTCAAAGGCGGTCCGGCGCTCGAAGGTGCCGATCCTGATCCTTCACGGCGAAGACGACCGCTTCGTTCCCGCCTTTATGAGCGAGGCGATCGCGCGGGAAAACCCGGAGAAGATCCGCCGCGTAACGTTCCCGAAGGCCGGCCACGGGCTTTCTTACCTGGTCGATCCGCCGCGCTACGAAAAAGCCTACGCCGAGTTTCTTGTTTCGACCGGCTTTTCGCCGCAGCGGTAACGGCTTTTCGTTTTTTTGCAAAAATAAAGAGCAGGGAGATTTTTCCCTGCTCATTTGCTATGATACGGGTAAAGCTTATTCTTTGTCTTCCTTCGGGATCTGTCTGCCGAATCCGGGGAGGTTCTTATCCGTGAAGCGGTAGATCATATCGAGGGCTTTCTTGCGGTAATCGCGGACGATCTCGGTGTCCTCTTTGAAGAGCATCGAATAACGGCCCTTCTCGATATCGTACGGCAGCCACTTCGGCATGTTGCGGCCGGTCGGATCGTATCCGTCCTTCGCAAACGCAGCCCAGGCGGAACCGCAGGTATCGGAAGCCTTGAACGCGGCGGCCTTGTTCTTCGCGGTATACATACCGGGCGCGAGGTACGCGTTGTCGAAGAAGAAGGGGACGTCGGTTCCGTGGAACGCCTTCTGAACGGGATCGGGGCTTTCGAACGCGAAGATCGCGTTGTAAAGCGGCGCGGCGCCCTTGCCGGCTCTGACGCGAGCGGTATCTTCCACGAACTTGGCCTGGTGGCTGTCGTTCATCAGGGCGATCATTACGTCGACCGCGGTCGGGTTCGGGAGAACTTCCTTGTAGGTCGCGATGATTTCATCGACCTCTTCGGGCGAATAACCGGAATCACGCAGCTTCGCGGGCAGCGTTTCCCAGGTCAGCTCGAAGATTTCGGGGTTGAAGAGCGCAAGCAGCGCCATGTCTTCCTTCGTGTAGCAGATGACGAAGGGGATGTCCTTTGCAAATTCGGTGCCTTCGGCGCCGTCGAAGGGGTTGTACCGGATCACTTCGCCGTCGAAAGTGACGGGGAAGTTGAGGTAATTGCCGTTCTCACGGGTGGCGTTGATTTCGCGCATCGCGCGGATCAGGTCTTCCGCCGGGATCGTTTCGAGCTTTTCGATGTTGTCTTTGTTGATGCCGAGGTGAGAGAGGAACGCGTCGGTATCGACCTGGCCGAATTTCGGATCGATCGCCTGGAAGCCGCCGCTCTGGCAGATCGCTTTATGGAAGAGACCCTTCGCCGCGGGCATGCCCATGAGCTGGCAGACCTTTCCGCCGCCGCCGGATTCGCCGAAAATCGTTACGTTGTTCGGATCGCCGCCGAAATACTGGATGTTGTCGCGGACCCATTCGAGCACCGCGACCATGTCGAGGTTGCCGATGTTGCGGCTGTGGGCGTACTTTTCAACGCCGAGGTGCGTTAAATCCATATAGCCGAAGATGCCGAGGCGGTGGCTGAAGGAGACCATGACCACGCCGTTTTTCTTCGCCATATTGAAGCCGTCCTGATGGGGGCATTCCGCCGTACCGGCGAGCGCGCCGCCGCCGTGGCACCATACCATGACCGGGAGGTTCGCGCCTTCGGTCAGCTCCGGCGTCCAGATGTTGAGCGCGAGGCAGTCTTCGGACTGCGGGCCTTTGCCCATTTCCATGTTGCCGGTTACGATTTTCTGGTTGCTGATGTTCCATTTGGAATTCGCAACCTCGGGAACTTCGATGCGGGGGGTGTCCGTCTGGGGACATTTGAGCGCGTATTCCTTCGCGTCTACGATCACCGGGGAAACGTCCGGCTTCTGCGGGGGCATGAAGCGCAGCTCGCCGACCGGAGGCTTCGCGTAGCGAACGCCGAGGAAGCGGTATACGCCGTCGAAGTATACGCCGCGGATCTTACCGTAGTTGGTATAAGCAAGAACGTCTGTCATAAGGGAACCTCCTGTTAATATAATGTTCTACCTAATATGGTACGCGTTTCCTTTCGTTTGTCAAGTTTTTTGTTTCGAAGGGTCCTTTTGTGGTGAGAGCAGGCTTGTTTGCCCGGCAAGGGACTGCTGAGACAGGAGCGATCCTTCTGCCCTCGGGTCCTGCGGACGGCATAACGCAGGGTTCTTTTGTGGTGAGAGCAGGCTCATTTGCCCGGCAAGGAACTGCTGAGATAGGAGCGATCCTTCTGCCCTTTTGAAGCGCGCAGCTCCTGTCTTGTCATTGCGAGGAGCGAAGCGACGCGGCAATCCGTACTTCATTTCGCAGGGTCCTGCTGAGTAAGGAGCGGTCGTTCTGTCCTCGGGGAGCAAAAAAAGGTCCCCGAAAAGTCTGCCGACTTTCCGGGGACCTCTTCCCCGTTTCGCAATGACAAAACGGGGAGGATGACTCTGATTCTGTCAGGATTGGTCTGCGATCCAGATCGACATCGATTGATAGACGGCTTCGACCTCTTCTTTGGAAGCGCCGACGAGCACGAACGCTTTTTTTACTTCTTTGAGATTCCCGAAGTAAAAGCAGGAATTCCATTGCGGATCGTTTGCCTCGAAATAATAGTGGACGTAATCGTAAACGTCGTTGGAGCCTTCGCCCAGAGATTTGTAATTCTGCTGATCGGCGTCGCCGGACTTTATTCTTGCTTCGATCTGCTGATAGAGAAAGCTGCCTTCGGAGTAGAACCGGGCGACGATTTCGTCGTTTTTATAAATCAGATATTCGCCGTAATTATACGGACTTCCCTGAGTCATAAATTCTTTGATCTTTTTTTGGTACTCTTCTCCCGGAAGATCTTTGTAGGG
>CACZON010000255.1 GCA_902782805.1 Oscillospiraceae bacterium | reverse complement strand
GGGACGCGGGCATTCTGCCGTTCTTCGATGCCGTGATCACGGGCGAATCGGTCAAAAAGAGCAAGCCTGCGCCGGATATTTTTCTGTTTGCCTGCGAAACGCTCGGCGTTCTCCCGGGGCGTACGTTTGCAATCGAGGATTCCTACAACGGAATCAAGGCGGCTTTCGCCGGCGGCCTTCGGCCGATCATGGTGCCCGATCTTCTTCCGGCGACCGAAGAGATGAAAGCGCTCTCGGAAACGGTACTGAAAAGCCTTTTTCACGTGACGGAATATCTGGGGAAAAACGGATAATCAAACGAAGAACGCCGCTTCCGGTCCGGAAGCGGCGGTTCTTTTTTGGTTCGGATTATTCGGTATAGATGATCTCGGAGGTTTTCTGATCCCGGCGGTAATGCTTGAAGAAATTGTAAGCGATATCGCCGTAGCCCGGCCAGAGCGAGTGCATCAGGTATTCGGTTACGTTCATGCCGATCATCGGAACGCCCTTGTCGTTCTTGATGAGCCATTCGCCGTTGCGCCATTCGCCGTTGACGGTTGTGATCTCGAGCGAATCGAACGGACGTCCGATCACGGGGTATTTGACGTAATCGAATTCTTCAACCGGCGCGATGCCGTTGAATTTGCAGTAGGTCTGGAGGAAGTCGCGCCCGCCATCGTTAAGATGGTTGTTCTCTGCGTCCCAGGCCGCGAAATCGTAGGTCGAGGAGATGATCATCGCCGGCAGATCGTACTTCTTGTAGAGCTCTGCGGCGGAATCCGGCAGATCGCGCAGCGGCATTGCCATCGGGCAGGCAGCCGCGAAAACTTCCGGGTGATGCGAGATGCAGTGGTAGGTTGCCCAGCCGCCCATCGAATAACCGGTGACCCAGACGCGTTCCGGATCGAGCGCCGGATATTTCGAGAGGATATACTTGGCGAAGCGGGGGAGAAGCTCTCCGCCGATGAGGGTGATGCCGCTGTGCATCGGCGCCGCGATCGCGAAGTTCTGCTCGCCGGCCGTCAGCAGGATGCCGGTTTCATCGAGGAACATCAGCACGTCGTCGCCGCCGCCGTGGTTCGCGAGCAAAAGCGGAACGCTGTGCTCGGGAGCGGTGTTATTGAGAACTTCCTGCGGCAGCACTTCATACCAGGTGTCGAGATAGTCGCCGGGTTCGGACATCATGCCGCCGGGGCTCTTCATATCGCTGAAGGTTTCGGAATCCTTGATGAACGTAACCTGAAGATTGCCGATGACGGTTTTTTCGTTGAGGATCGGATTGCGGCGCGAGAGCGCGAAGCGGGTGATCGCCGGCGCGGGGACGTAACCCTGATAGCAGTTGGTGACGCGCGGTTCAAGATATTTCGTCTGAACGTTGGAGGTACGCTGGAGGAACATGAACATGCTGCGGAAGGCTTTTTCCATCCAGCAGCCGATCTTTCCGTCCTGGTCCTCGGCGGTGCGGACTTCGCGGATCGGGAGTGCCTGATTAAAGAAGCAGGAGATTCCTTCGGCGAGCTTGTAGGCGTCCGTTTTGTTCGCCTCGCGGAATTTGCGGATCGCGGTCGTCGTTCCGTTTACGATAAAAGCGGGAACGTACTGGCTGACGGTAACTTCTTCGGACATCTCGCCGCCGTATGTGAAATATCCGGCGACGCGGCCGATCAGCTCGTCGCGCGAACCGGCAACGAAATTATTCATGAAGGTCGCGCCTGCATCGACGCCGAACATGTAGGTTTTGCCGTAGCCGCCGCAGTATTCGCTCTCCGCGGGGACGCAGCGTTCGCCGTCGATTTCGATGAATGCCTTCTGGCTTAGAAGCGCGTTGTAGAGCGTATAGCTATACTGGAGATCGTCCTCGGTATAGCCTTCCGCCTTCTGCGGCATCTGAAGGATGATGGTTCCGATCGCTTCGTCGATCAAACGGATCAGACCGAGTCCTTCAAGATACGCTTTTCCTTCCTCTTTGGTTTCCATTCTGCACGGCGCAAAGACGATAAACGTCGTATTGTTTCTTGCGCCGGTCTCCGCACCGTAGATGTCGGGGGAGCGGTAGAAATACGCAAGATCGTTCGGGAAATTTTCCAGTGCGGGATTGAGGATCTGTTTGAATCTTCCGGCTCCGGAAAGTTTGGAAGTAACGCCCGGTGCGTTCGCGCGGACTTCTTCCAGCGTTTCGAATGTAGCAGGATTGTCCTGCCGGTTCCAGTAATTGAGCATGCATGTTCCTCCTTTATCGGAATGCTGTTATGGAGTTTTCCATAAATTCAGTATAATCCTCAAAGGAAAATTTGTCAATTATTCTCTATGCCGTCTTTTTTCCGTATGTATTGAGAAATGACCGGAAATAGACTATAATACCAGTAGAATCAACGAACCGTTACAGAGGTGCAGCAGAATGATCCGCAAAGCGCAGGAAAAAGACATCCCGAAAATTCTCAGCCTGCTTTCGCAGGTGCTGGAAATCCACGCGGCGATCCGCCCGGACGTTTTTATTTCCGGAACGACCAAGTACACGAACGAAGAACTGATCGGGATTTTGCAGAACGAAAAAACACCGGTTTACGTTGCCGTCGACGAAAACGACGAAACCGTCGGTTATGCGTTCTGCATCCTGAAGGAACAGCCGTTTTCCAACAACATGGTGCCGTTTGCTTCACTGTTTATCGACGATCTCTGCGTCGACGAAAACTGCCGGGGACGTCATATCGGCGAAGCGCTGTTCCGGTTCGTCATGCAGGAGGCGAAACGGCTCGGATGCTACGAGGTTACGCTGAACGTATGGGAAGGCAACGACAGTGCAAAACGGTTTTATGAGAAAATGGGAATGAAGACCAAGGAATCGCAGCTGGAGCTGATTCTCTGAGCACGTTGTTTCGGTGATACGATATGAACAAACAATCATTTTTAAGCTCTGGGCGCGTATTCGTTCTGATCTTCGCGCTTTTGCTCTGTCTGTCCGGATGTGCAAAAGCGAATCCGGAAACGGAAAACGGCGGCGCTTCTTCCGCCGCTTCGCAGGAGCAGGAAAGCGCGCCGTCCCGAACGGAGGAAGAACCTTCCGAAGCGCCGGCGGCGGACGCGCGGCTTCTGCGTGAGGAAAACTACAGTGACGGGGCGCTGAGCGCCTATACGGATTATCTCTACGACGAGGCGGGAAAACTGATCCGGAAAAAATTCTTCACTGCAGCCGGGACGCTCGATTTCGAAAAAGAGTATCTGTATAACGAAAAGGAGCAGCTGATCGCAGAGCAAGTGATCCGGGACGGAGAAGTCTCCGGCAAAAGCACGCATTACGAGTATGATCAAAATGGGAACTGCGTCCGGGAGATCACCGCGGTAAAGATTTCGGAGGATGAAGTGGACGTCAGCAATTGGGACGAGTATTCCTATGATACCGCGGGCCGGAAAATCCGGTGCTGCGGCTGGCGCAAAGGGAAGCTTTCGTACGAATACGATTACACCTACGACGCCGATTCGAATCTGACGAAGGAAGTGCACCTCGACGCCGAAGGGAAGGTGACGCTTACCGAGGAAACGCAGTACGACGCCGCCGGGCATATCCTGAAAACGGTGACCAGGCGCGGAGACACGGAAACGGTCACCGAATACGACTGGTCGGAGAATTTTACCAAACGCGGTACGACTGCGAAAGATCTGAAGGGAAACCCGGACGGAGCCGTGCTCAACACCTACGATGAATTCGGGCGGCTGATCCTCAGCGAACGGTACCGGCTCGACGGTACCGTTGCCAACAGCATTCGCTATATTTTCGGCGAATAAAGCCCTGCCGAAAAGCGGCAAAAAGAACGGAGGCGCGAAAAATGGAAGAGAAACGATTCGAAAACGGGGAGCTGACTGCGGCAATTGCCGACCAGACTTCCCGAGCGCTCTGGGAAGTAGGGAACGTGATCGCCTGCGTCCCCGATCGGCTCTGGGAGAAGGAATACTGCGAACAGCCGCTCTATAAGCATATTTATCATATGCTCCATTCGCTGGATCTCTGGTTTATCAACCCGTGGGATCCCGCGTTTTGCGAGCCTTCGTTTCATATCGCCGGTCTCAACAACCTCGATCTGAATACAGACCGAACGATCCTTCGCGGTGAGATCGATTCCTATTTTTCCGCGATTGAAGAGAAAATCAAAGCGTATACCGCTTCGCTGACCCCGGAGCGTCTTCTCGAAAAGCCGGAAGGCTGTCGGCACAGCCGCTTTCGCCTGATCCTCGGCCAGTTCCGCCATCTTCATACCCACCTCGGGATGCTGATGGGTTGGATCATTGCGGAGACGGGCGAATGGCCGCTGACGGTCGGCCTGGAACATCCGGTCCCGGAGGGGAAAACCGGTATTTTTGCCTGAGAACGGAGAGAACGCCCGATGAACTACCGGAATTGTTATTTCTTTACAGGAACCGCCTACGCCGGAAAATCCACGTTGGTAAAAAGGCTCGCCGAAAAATACGACGGGATCGCCTGCGAGGAAAACTACCACGACACGCTGCTCGAAACGCTCGACAAAGCGGAGTTTCCGTACCTCTGTTATTCGCGCGATCTTCAGGACTGGCATGATTTTATCCGCCGCACCCCGGATGAATACGAAACCTGGATCAAGGGCGTTTCAAAGGAATGCGAGATCCTCGAGCTGCGGATTCTTGAAAAACTGATCCCCCGGGGAAAAAAGATTTTCGTCGATACCAATATCTCGATCGAAACGCTGCGGCAGATTTCGCAGGAGCGCCACGTCCTGATCATGCTGGCCGATCCCGAGATCTCGGTACGCCGGTTTTTCGAGCGGGAGGACCGCGAAAAGCAGTTCCTCTACCGCCTGATTCTGGAAGAAAAAGAACCCGAAAAAGCGCTCGAAAACTTTCGGCGCTGCCTTGAGCGGATCAACTCGCGCGAGAATTACAACGCGTTTTTGCAAAGCGGGTTTCCCGTTCTTCTGCGCGATGAAACCCGTTCGATCGAAGAAACGGTCCGGTGCGCGGAGGAACTCCTTGCCTTATAGAGCTCGAAGATACAAAAACGGAGAGAGAAAAAGATGCTTGAAAAAATGGATGAATTCTTTAGAGCACGGCTCGAAGGCTACGACGCCCATATGAAGGAAGAAATCGAAGGCGCGCGGGAATTCTATCCGTTTACCGCGGCGCAGCTGCCGGCGTTTCCCGGCGCAAAAGTGCTTGATCTCGGCTGCGGCACCGGACTCGAACTGGAAGATTATTTCCGACTTAATCCGACCGCCGAAGTGACCGGGATCGATCTTTCCGCCGCGATGCTTGAGAAGCTGCGGGAAAAGTTCCCGGGAAAGAAGCTGAAGCTGATCTGCGCCTCGTATTTCGATGTTCCGTTCGGTGAGGCGATCTGCGACGCCGCTGTTTCCGTAGAATCGCTGCATCATTTTAACGCGGAGAAAAAGCTTTCGCTGTACCGCAGACTGTATGCTGCGCTCACGGCGTGCGGAGTTTTTATCCTGACGGATTATTTCTCTGTCTCAGAAGAAGAGGAAGCGGCGTTTTTCCGCGAATACGAAGCACTGTGTACGGCGCAGGGGGCGGAAAAATCGGAGCTCTATCATTTCGATACGCCGCTGACCGTACACCACGAGATGCAGCTTCTGAATGACGCCGGTTTTTCCGAAGTGGAGATCCTCGGGCACTGGGGCGCGACGCACGTTATCAGGGCGTGCAAAGGATCACGATAAAGCCGCCTGAAAAAGGCCGGTGCCGATCCGGATTTTCGGCTTGTATCCGGATCGGCGCAGTGATATAATAGGTCCGTACGACACCGGATTTGTAAAAACCATTTCCGGTTTAGGGAGTGTTTATAATGCTGAAAAGAATCCTTGCTTTGCTGTTCGCCGCTGTGTTATGCATATCGTTCGCAGGATGCGGAGAGGAAGCAAAACCTGCCTCGTCCGCGGAAAGCGCGGCGCAGCCGTCCTCAAAAACGGAAAGCTCGGTACCCGAGCCGTCTTCGAGCGCAGTGCCGCCAAAACCCACCGAGCAGGACGAGTCCTTCCCGGTGATCAACGGGCCGATCAACGGATATTTCGACAACACGTTTGTTTCCGACGGCAACGAAGTCTATTATCTGACGAAAATTTCCGGCAAGAACTACGAGATCCGTCGCCTCAATCCGAACGGGGACGACGCCGTGGTATCCTCTCTGACCGGAGATATCGTCGATTGTCTCGCATTCGGCGAGGGAAAACTCTTCTATTACTGCCTCAGCGGCTCCAACGGCCTTTACAGCTATGATCTCTCCTCCGGAGCGGAAGCCTTTGTCATTGAAACGCCAGGTATCCTGCATCTTTGGTACGTTGACGGATGGCTCTACTATACGACGCCGCAGCGCACGAACGGCTTGCGCCGCTGCAAACCCGACGGCAGCGGTGAAACCGTCGTATCGGATACGCCCGACGACTATTTTTTCTTCTATCAGGATTGGGTGTACGCAACGGACGGACACGGCCACAGCCACAGGGTCAACCTTGAAACTCTGGAAAAAGAGGACGTCGACGACTCGAAATCGTTCGTCAAGTTCCTCTACAAGGGAAAATTTGTATACAATCAGGGCGGAAAAGAGTTTAATACCGACGGAGAGACGCTGTTCGTCTGCACAGAGAACGGATTGTTCTCCACCAGAAGCAAGGATCACCCCGAAGACGTCCTCCTTTATGAGAAGATGGATGAAACCAGCCCCGGCGCTTCGATCTATCATATTCACGTTTGCGGCGACTATCTGATTTTCCTGACCCACGACAGCAGCCACGAATGGCACGTCGTCAAAAAAGACGGAACCTACGTCAAAATGCTGGACAAGACAGATTATAAACCGTAAGTAACACAGAAAAGCCGCTTCGGAGCCGGAAATTCCCGAAAGCGGCTTCATCTATTTTACAATAAAACGATTGCTTTTTTTCCCGGCTTTCGGTACGGTTTACAGTCAGAT
>CACZON010000254.1 GCA_902782805.1 Oscillospiraceae bacterium | reverse complement strand
CGTACCATCTGCCCACGCTTAAAAACGTGCTCCGCTCCACCTGGGAGCGCGGCTGGTCGTTCATTAAGAAAGCAGGAACGATCATCCTGCTCTCCACGATCGTCGTCTGGTTCACCTCCTATTTCGGATGGGTGGACGGTTCGTTCCGCATGCTCGCGGAAGAAGAGATGGAGTATTCGATCCTCGCCTACATCGGCAAAGGCATCGCATGGATCTTCGCTCCGCTCGGCTGGGGCAACTGGAAAGCGGCGGTCGCTTCCGTTACCGGTCTGGTGGCGAAGGAGAACATCGTCGGGACGATGGGCATCCTCTACGGCGACTGGGCAGGCATTCGGGCTTCCTTCGACGTTCCGCAGATCGCCGGATTCTCGTTCCTCGTGTTCAATCTGCTCTGCGCGCCCTGCTTCGCGGCGATCGGTGCGATCAAGCGCGAAATGAACAGCAGAAGCTGGACCTGGTTTGCAATCGGATATGAATGCGGCTTCGCCTATGTGATCGCTCTGATGGTCAATCAGTTCGGCAATCTCTTAACCGGAAACCTTGCGTCCGGCGCAGGTACGGCAGTCAACGTAATCAGTCTGATCGCTGCTTTCGTCCTGCTCGGAATCATGATCTATATGCTGTTCTTCAAAAAATATCAGGAAGCGACGAAGCTGACTCAGAAGGTAACCGTATAAAGGCCTTATGAAAGGAGTGTGTGCGTCATGTTTGCATGGATCGCGGAAAACGCGGCGACGCTGATCACGGCGGGCGTACTGCTTCTGGTGATCGGGATCGCGGTTTTCTCCCTCGTTCGGGAGAAAAAGCAGAAAAAGGGCGGCTGTACCGGTAACTGCGCAACCTGCGGCATGGCCTGCTCTTACACGAAAAAGAAACCGTAAAGCAGATTCCTGAACCCGGGAACAGATCATCTCCTGCGATCTATGTTCCCGGGTTCCTTTGCGAAACAGGCGCGGGAAAGGCCTGCGGCGAAATCCGAACGCGGAACAGCCGGGGGCCTAAAAAGCAGAGCGTAAAAACGAGAATAACGGCGCTTTGCGCGGCGCCTGGATCCATCACCGGAGGAAAAGAATGTCTATTGTACAATTTGAAAACGTTTCGAAAATCTACACGAGCGGCGACCACGAGCTTCGGGCGCTCGACCGCGTCAGCTTTACGCTGGATGAAGGGAAGTTCGTTGTGATCCTCGGCCCGTCCGGCGCCGGAAAAAGCACGCTGCTCAACCTGCTCGGCGGGCTGGACAGCCCCAACGAGGGCAGGATCACGGTCGGCGGCGCGGATATCTCCAAGCTGACCGACAACGAGCTTGCGGATTACCGCGCTTCCACGGTCGGCTTCGTGTTCCAGTTCTACAACCTGATCCCGACGCTGACCGTTTACGAGAACGTAAAGCTCGTTTCGGAAATCTCGAAAAACGCGTACGACGCGAAAGAGATGATCGGCAAGGTCGGCCTGCTCGACCATCTGAACAATTTCCCCGCCGAGCTGTCCGGCGGAGAGCAGCAGCGCATCTCCATTGCCCGCGCGCTCTGCAAGAATCCGAAAATCCTGCTCTGCGACGAGCCGACCGGCGCGCTCGATTCCGAAACCGGCGTCATGGTCCTCAAGCTGCTGCTCGATATGGCGAAAAACGACGGGAAAACCATCGTGATCGTTACGCACAACCAGAACATCGCGAAAATGGCGGACGTTGTGATCCGTGTCAAGAACGGAAAGATCCGCTCCGTTGAGGAGCAGGAAAATCCGCTTTCCGCTGACGAGGTGGAATGGTGATCCTGCTGAAAAAACTGCTCCGCACCGCGTGGAGCTACAAGGCACAGTTTGTTTCCATGCTCCTCATGATGACGCTGGGGATCGGCATCTTCCTCGGCTTCAACATGGAATGGAAGACCATTGAATACGACGTTTCGCGCTTCTTCGAAGATACGAAATACGCCGATTTCCGGCTCTACTCCGAAACCGGCTTTACGCAGGACGATCTTGAGAAGATCGCGTCGATCGAAGGGATCGATGCGGCAACGCGGTTCCTTTCCGTCAACCTCGATCTCAAAGGGGACGAAAAAAAGGCGCTCGCGGTCGACGTTTCGGAGAATTACACCGTCTCGACGTTCGTGCTGACGGACGGCCGGGAATACGACGATGCGGGAGACGGCATCTGGCTTTCGGACAAATTCGCAAAATTGAACGGCGTCTCGCTCGGCGATACGCTGACGCTGGAATTCCAGGGGACCGAGATCGAATGTGAGGTCGTCGGGCTGATCAAGGCCGGCGAGCACATGATCTGCCTTGCCGACAGCAACCAGGTCATGCCCGATTTTACAACGTTCGGCTACGCGTTTCTCTCTCCCGCAAAGCTCAGTGACGTTTTAAGGGAGAAGGCCGCGCGGACCGTTTCCGAAGAGCTCGAAAAAGCGGGCCTTCCCAAGGACGCTGCAAAGGAGCAGGCGGAATCGGCCGTGACGGAGGAAATGATCGAAGCGGCGAAGGACAAAGTCTTTTCGCAGATCCTCCTGCGCTCCGGCATGGAGAAAGCAGCGCTGGAAGACGCCGTGAAGGAGGCGCTCGGCAGAACGCTGATGGTCGTATCGAAAGAGGACCACGCCGTTTATAAAGAGGCGATGGGCGAAGCGACCGAGGGTAAGGCGATGGGCTCGATCCTGCCGGTTCTGTTCCTCGCGATTGCCGTTCTGACAATGGTGACCACGATGCACCGCATCGCCACCAAGGAAAAAACGCAGATCGGCGTTTTAAAGGCGCTCGGCTTCCGGAACCGGAAAATCCTGCTCCATTATTCGTCCTACGGACTGTTCATCGGAGTGGTCGGTTCCGCGCTCGGCGCGGTGCTCGGCTATTTCGTCTGCAAAATGGTCATGAGCGAAGACGGGATGATGGGGACCTATTTCGATATGCCCGATTGGAGCACGGCGACGCCCGCGTTCTGTTACCCGGTCATCGCCGGAACGGTCCTGCTGCTCGCGTTGATCAGCTACCTTTCGGTGCGGGTGCAGCTTATGGGGACCGCCGCCGAAGCGCTGCGCCCCTATACGCCGAAGAACGTTAAGCAGTCGCTGCTCGAAAAGCTCCCGCTCTTTCGAAAAACGAGTTTCGCGACGAAATGGAATCTGCGGGATCTGATGCGGCACAAGAGCCGCTTTGCCATGACGCTCATCGGGATCATCGGCTGCATGATCCTGCTTGTGGGCGGGCTCGGTATGCGCGATACGATGGCGGGCTTCCTCGATCTGCTCGACAACGGCATTTCTCACTACGCAACGAAGGTCAACCTCGTTGAGGGCACGCAGGTCGAAGAAGCGGCGGCGCTGATCGAAGCGCTCGACGCCGACTGGGAGAGCTATTCGGGCATCAGCATCGACGGCTACACGGCGACGCTCGATATCGTTCAGAACGATAAAGGCAGAATCAGCGTGATCGATCAGGACAACCGGGAAATCGACCTTGGGGACGACGGCGTGTACCTCTGCCTGCGCCTTTCCGACCGGGCGAAGATCGGGGAATACATCGAGTTTTCGCCCTACGGCGGAGAAGAGACGTACCGCGTGAAGGTAAACGGCTACAACCGCTCCATCATGACCGAAAGCGTTACGATGACCGACCGGCTCGCGCAGAAGCTCGGGATTTCCCCCAGCGTTTCCGCGATTTATACGGAAAAGCGCTCCGACGAGATCCCCTCCTCGCCGCTGATTTCCGGCAGGCAGGACAAACGGCAGCTGATGGACAGCTTTGCAAGCTTCGTTGAAATCATGGACGGGATGGTCGTGATCCTCGTGATCGCCGCCGTGATCCTCGGCATCGTGGTCCTCTACAACCTCGGCGTCATGAGCTACGTGGAGCGCTCCAGAGAGCTCGCAACGCTCAAGGTGCTCGGCTTCCGGAGCAAAAAGATCGGCCGTCTGCTGATTTCCCAGAACGTCTGGCTGACCGTGATCGGCGTTCTGCTCGGGCTCCCGGCGGGCCTGGGAACGCTTGAGTGGATGCTTTCGGCGCTTGCCTCCGAATATGAATTGAAGCTGATGCTCGGGCCGCTTACGTATACCGTTTCCATCCTGCTTACGTTCGGCGTTTCGCTGTTCGTCGACTGGATGGTCGCGCGGAAGAATCGGAAAATCGATATGGTCGAAGCGCTCAAAAACGCGGAATGAGAGGTTAACATGAATCAGATCACTGTAAAAATCGACGGCATGATGTGCGGGATGTGCGAGGCGCACATCTGCGATACGATCCGGCGCGCGTTTCCCGGGGCGAAAAAGGTTTCGGCTTCGAGCAAGCGCGGCGAAGCGAAGTTCCTCCTGGAGCGGGAGGCCGACGGGGAATTGCTGAAAAAAGCGATCGGCGACACCGGCTATACGTTCGTCTCGGTTTCGTCGGAACCGTACGAAAAACGCGGACTCTTCCGGTAAACGCAAAACCGGATCCTAAACGAAAAAGCACCCGGAAACGGGTGCTTTTTTCATTTTTGAACGCAGCGTTCAGGAGATGACGTCATCATCATCTTCTTCGGGTTCTTCGCATTCGTCGCAGCTTTCGGGACCGCCTTCGAGAAAGCAAAGAACGCCCTGATTGAGCACGTAGAGGATCTCTCCCTGCGTTTGTTCTCCGATCTTATCGTAGAGCCGGCCGGCGGAAAAGCTTTGCCCGAGCGTGGTATAGGGGCTGTTGGCAACGTAGCCCACGAGGCCGAGCCCATCCATTTCCACGCGGATCGCTTCGCGGTCGAACTCGTTGTCCGCCTCCTTGAGAAGCCGGACCTTCATCTTCGGTTCCATAAAATCGGAGCCGAAGTAGTGGCTGACGCCTGCGATCGTAAAATAAATCCGGTTCATCTTATTGCCTCCTTTGCGTTTTTTACAAGTAGATTCTACCGGATCGCCTGTACGATAAAACGGACTCGATCTTCGGCCGAAAGAATTTCTCCCTTCGCCCCGTTTCGCGCTTTTTTTCGCAAAAACGCGGATATACTGTGTTTGTGAGGAGGCGGGGAGATGAAAACGCGGGTATATCTCGACGTGCTGTTCTGCGTCAATCTCTTCGTCGATTATTTCCTGCTGCTCGGCGTGCGGCGTTTTTTTCATCTTTCGACCGGGCGCCTGCGCCTGATTCTGGGCGCCGCGTCCGGCGCGGCGGGGGCCTGCGCGCTGTTTTTTCTGCGCGCAGGGCGGATCGTCTCCGCATTCTGCGGCGTTGCGCTCGCGGCGGGAACGGTCGCGGCGGCGTTTCTGCCGCTGAGCGCGGCAAAGCTGCTGAAAATCTTTGCGGCGTTTTATCTGATGAATTTTTCCTATGCCGGCGTGATGCTCGCCTTTTACACCTTTCTGATGCCCGGCGCGCTGCGGATCCGCAACGGCGTCGTCTATTTTTCGCTTTCGCCGCTCGCGCTGTTCTGCATGACAGTCGGCGCCTACGGGCTGATTTCGCTGATCACGCACCTCAGCGGCAGGCGGCTGACGAAAACGCGCTTCTGCGAGCTGAAGGTGGAATACGGCGGGCGGGAATACCGCTTCCGCGGGAAGATCGATACCGGCTGTGCGCTGCGGGAGCCGTTTTCCGGGTTCCCCGTGGCCGTGCTCGGAGAAGGAAGCGGCGCGCTGCGCGCGTCGGTCCCGGAAACGTCGCTGCGGCTGATCCCGTACGCTGACCTTTCCGGCGAGGGCGTTCTCGAAGGCTTCTGCCCGCCGCAGGTCCGGTTTTGCCTCGGCGGCCGGGAGCTGATCCGCCGCGATTGCTGCCTTGCCTTTTATCCGGGAAAATTCGGCGAAGGCGATTTTGAAGCGCTCGTTTCCCCGGAACTGATCGAAGAGAGAACGGAGTGAAGAACGATGACGGGAGCCTGGTTCAAAAAGCTGCGCGGCGCAATCAAGCGCTATTTTACGGAAAAGGTCTTTTATATCAACGGGCCGGAGACGCTCCCGCCGCCGCTTTCGCAGGAGGAGGAGCAGAAGGTGATGGAAAAGCTGCTCTCCGGCGACGAACGCTCGCGCGAGGCGCTGATCACCCACAACCTCCGGCTGGTGGTCTATATCGCCAAAAAGTTCGAATCCTCCGGCTGCGGGATCGAGGATCTCGTTTCGATCGGGACGATCGGCCTGATCAAAGCTGTCAACACCTTCCGTCCGGAGCGGAATATCAAGCTTGCGACCTACGCTTCGCGCTGTATCGAGAACGAGATCCTGATGCATCTTCGAAAGCGCGCCCAGCGCAGAAACGAGATTTCGATCGACGATCCGCTCAGCGCCGATTGGGACGGCAACGAGCTGCTGCTCTCCGACGTCCTCGGCAGCGAGAGCGATTTGGTCAGCGCCGCGCTTGAGCAGGAGCAGGAGGAAAAGCTCGTGCTCGAAGCGGTCGAACGCCTCCCGCCGCGGGAGAAAAAGATCATGGAGATGCGCTTCGGTCTGCGCGGCGAAAAGGATCACACGCAGAAAGAGGTTGCCGATCTGCTCGGCATCTCTCAATCCTACATATCGCGGCTCGAAAAACGCATCCTCGAGCGGCTGCGATCCCAGCTGAAGGAAACGATTTAACCGTTTTTCCGCATCAGCCTTTCCTTATCCGGGAATACTTATCGATACCGAAGGAGGGGTTTGATGCAGTATCATAAAGTAGAAGTCTGCGGCGTCAACACCGCAAATCTCGAGGTGATGAGCGAAAGCGAGAAGACGCGCCTGCTCAAAATCATGCACGATGCGCCGCCGAAGGAGGCGAAAAAAGCTCGCGAGGATCTGATCCGCGGCAACCTGCGTCTCGTTCTGAGCGTCGTTCAGCGCTTTTCGAACCGCGGCGAAAATCCCGACGATCTCTTCCAGGTCGGCGTGATCGGCCTGATCAAGGCGATCGATCATTTCGATCTTTCCCAGAAGGTGCGGTTTTCCACCTACGGGGTGCCGATGATCATCGGCGAGATCCGCCGCTATCTGCGCGACAACAATTCCGTGCGCGTCAGCCGTTCGCTGAGGGATATCGCCTATAAGGCGATGCAGGTCAAGGAGAAGCTTACCGCCGAAAAAGGCCGTGAGGCGAGCGTCGGCGAGATCGCAAAAGCCCTGCGGATTGCGCGCGAGGAGGTCGTGCTCGCGCTCGAAGCGATCGTCGAGCCGGTCTCGCTCTATGAGCCGATCTATTCCGACGGCGGCGAGCCGATCTGCGTGATGGATCAGGTGAGGGACGACCGCGTGGAGGTGGAGGACTGGGTGCGGGATCTGTCGCTGAGGCAGGCCATGGCGCGGTTGAACGACCGCG
>CACZON010000253.1 GCA_902782805.1 Oscillospiraceae bacterium | reverse complement strand
GTCTCCCGATTCCATCAGGTATTCATACGCGTTCGGCCACAGACCGGTCGGATGGCTGATCCGTCCGCCGTTGTTGAATGCCTCAAAGGCGACGACGCCGCTGAAACGGTTCGGATCTGCGGGCTTTCGTAGGAGAAAACGGCTGCAGAACGGCGCGTTTTCGGCGCGGATTACAGGACGGGGCTCCTCCTTCGGCCAGAGATAGATGTTTCCGCTCGAGCGGATGATATATTCCTCCTCCACGTAGCCGTACGCGGCGAGATTTATCGGTCTTTCCTGCAGATAGGCGGAAGAGAGCGGATGATATCCCTCCGGAATTTCAAGCCGGATCACTTCCTTCGGCGGAAGAATTTCCCGGTAAGACGGAATCAGCGGATAACGGCTCATGATCATTGCCTCGCTTTCTCGAAAATACTGCGCGAACTGTCGTTCTTTCACTATTCGTACCGTATCACGCCTGTGCGGATTTGTCAATCCGTCTGCGCACGCGCCAGTGTTGCTTTTCCGTTTTGGCTATGATAAACTTTGATTGAAACGAACCGTTTTCGAACGAAGACTCGTCACGACAAAGGAGCACACCGTATGTATACAGATTATAAGGACCGCAATCTCTGGAATCAGCCCGTACCCATCCTGAGAGGGAAAACGCTGCGGGAGGAATTCGAAGCCGTCGGATCCTCCTCCTACGACGCCGAAACGTATCTAGCCGGCGAATACGGCGACGAACTGATGCGTCATTCGCTTTCCGTTCTCAATTTCAGCGATCCGCAGGATCCCGCTCTCGACGCCTATTGGCTGAGCCGCGGACTGATACGCACGTTCCATAAGGAAGCCGACCGTTCGCACGACTGGGTCATCTACGTGCCGCGCGACTCGCGGCTTACGGAGAACGCGGAAAAAAAATATCCCGCCTTCTTCATCCAGTGGGAGCTTGACCGGAATCTTCTCGATACAGAGCGCTGGGGATTCGCCGATCTCGCGGCGCAGCACGGCCTGATTGTCATCGCGGCGCAGCACGGCCGTCGGGACGACGTTTTCAACGAAACGCTCGACAAGGCGATCGCGCGTTATCCGGTCGACCCGACCCGCGTATTCCTGTTCGGTCATTCCTTCACGGCGGTCTGCGCAGGGCTTCACGCGGTCAATTTTCCGGAACGCACAGCCGGAATCTGCCTCTGCGGTTCCCAGTATTACGGCGCGGATTCCTCTCCGGAGCAGATTGCCCGGGTCATGGAGCTCGGGATGCCGGTAATCTTCGTTCATTCCATGAAGCAGTCCCGCTGTCTGCTCCCGTTTTCCCTCGCTCCGGAACATCCGATGTCGCCAAAGCGGTTCGATACCGTCATTACGCGGTCTCCGTTTACGCTCGGCGCAAGCTACGCGGAGCAGATCTTCTGGCGCCGGATCAACCGTCTGAAGCTCTTCCCCATGGACGATATGCGCGATCTGCACCTGCGCTCACAGCGCCTCTGCGAGCGGAAGCTCGGCGTCCCGCTCGAGCACAGCTACGTCCGCGCGCTCGGGGGACTGCCCCATTATTTCGGTGACGTTCACGATGAAAACGGCGTCTGCAGGATGCGTATGATCGGCGTGGAGCACGGAAACCATTTCCCGCCGGCATACACCGCCGAACTCGCCTGGCAGTTCCTGCGGAGCTTCTCCCGCGATCCGCTCACGCATCTCACCGTTTACGATCCGGATCCGATATGGCCGGATCCGACCGCCCGCAGAGCTCCGGTTGAATTGGAGGAACGGACCGATTTCACAGAAAACCTCTGGGACGTGCGCTTCCCGGAAATCGGGAACCGCTCTGCACGGATGCTGCTGATGCATCATGCCTCCCCTGACTTTGATTTTGACGCGTATGTTTCCGGCCGAAACGGCGAAAACCTGATCGCGCAGCTTCGCCCCTATCTCTTTTTCGGCGGAAATTCCCAGACAGATCTGCTCGCCCGGTACTGGAAAACACAGGGACTCTGCCGGTCCATACACGACGGGCCGTTCGGGAAATGGGTTGCCTATCTGCCGGAAAATCCGGACGGACAGCCGGTATTCTGCCTTCTGAAAAACCGTCGCCACACCTTTGCCGAAACGGACACCTGGGGATTTGCCCGCAAAGCGTCCGAACTCAAAGCGGCAGTTCTGGTCATTGACGACAGCAACAGCGTTGATTCCGTCCGCAGCATCCTGCTTGAAGCGGCAGACCGCTTCGGATGCGACAGAACAAGGATGTACCTTGTCGGGCATTCCTACACCGGCGCGGTCACCGGACGCATCTCGCTCGCGCTTTCCGACCTTGTCGCCGGCGTTTGCATTCTGGATGCCCAGTATAACGGCGAAGATACCGTGCTAGAGGAGTACGAGCGCGCGAAGGCGCTGCATATGCCGCGCGTGGATATTCACGGCATGGCGATGGAATGCGGACTGCTTCCCTACAACGAAGATCCGCACGTTTCGATGCCCGAGAAGTATGATCTCAACGTTTCGGTTTCCGATTACGCGGCGCTGCCGAGTTTCGAGGAACAGCGCTTCTGGCGCGATATCAACGACTGTCCCGCTCCCGGTCAACTCGATCAGATTACCGGCGACGGAAAGGACAGAGATCTTGCCTACGCGCAGATGGTTGCGCAGAACCGTGCGAAGCTCGCGCACGTTTACCGGATCCGGGAGGAATCCGCCGATCCGGTGGAACAGACGCTCGGCATGGTCTATGACCGGACGCAAATCCGCGAAATCGACGGGATCCGTCATTATATCGGCGACGCAGCCGACCGCGGCGGCCGTGTGATGTACCGCACCGTGGGTGTGGAAAACTGTCCCCTTCTTCCGGCGGCACAGGCAGCATCTCTCGCGTGGGAGTTTCTCTCCCGCTTTTCGCGCAATCCGGACGGAACGCTTGCGGCAAAAGACTGAGTACAGAAAGGACAAATCAAAAAAAGCCCGCGATAATGCGGGCTTTTTGATTTTGAGAAATACGGTTTTTCGCAGATGCACAGAGCGTTCATCGCTCAAGCTCTTCGCCGTCAAGAACGAATTTTTTGATTGCGTACGCGACGCCGTCTTCATTGTTGGATTTTGAGACGAACGCGGCGTGCTTCTTAACGTCGTCGCTGGCGTTGCCGACCGCAACGCTCAAAAGCGCCTCGCGCATCATCGGAAGATCGTTGTTCGCGTCGCCGCAGGCCATCAGCTGATCGCGCGTGATGCCCATCGATTCCATCAGCATCCGCAAACCGGCCGCCTTGTTGATCCCCTTCGGCATCACCTCAAGGAAATACGGCTCCGCGCGGTAGATATCGAGTTTCCCCTCATACTTTTGCGCAAGTTCCCTTTCAATCGGCACCAGCGCGTCCGGATCGGCGCAGATCAGCATTTTTACGATCGGATAACGGATCTCTTCGATATATCCGGGCAGATCCGGTACGATTTTTGCTTTCGCTCCGGTATTGTAAACCTCGTGTCCGACCCATTCGTCGACCGGACCTTCCGTAATGATTTGCTCGCTGTCGTAGGAGATGATCGCAACTCCGTTTTGTTTCGCGTAATCGCAGACTTCGCGGATGTATTCTTTC
This sequence comes from Oscillospiraceae bacterium, assembly GCA_902782805.1. Lineage (GTDB taxonomy): Bacteria > Bacillota > Clostridia > Oscillospirales > Acutalibacteraceae > RUG612. The sequence continues at coordinate 2,113 of CACZON010000253.1, read as the reverse complement.
GGGAAGACCGCGCGGTATACGTCTTTTCCCGTTTTACAGTCGAAAATATGTCCGCCGTTGAACGCAACGATCATTCCGCCCATCTCAAAGAGCCCGATCTCCTTCGCGACCGGGAGAATTCCGAGCAGCGGCCGTCCGCTTGCAAGCGCGATCCGCGCGCCGCGATCGCTCGCTTTGTGGAGGATTTCAATGGTATACGGCGAGATTTTTTTCTCGTCATCCGTCAGTGTTCCGTCAAGATCAAGTGCGATCAGTCTGATATCCATAAAGCACCTCAAAACTACGATTCCTTTTTTGTGTTAAGAAAATAATACCCGAACAGTGCGGAAAAGTCAATGAAATCGGGTATGAAAAAATCCCGAACCGGATTCCCCGGTTCGGGATTTTCAACTGCTTTTTGCAATTTGATCCTTCTAAGATCAGTCCTTCGGCGGAGGAGTGAATTTGATTCTGCCGGAGAACAGATCGTATGCTTTTTCCGGATCCATATTGAAGCCGGTGCTCGCCGTACCATTGAGAGCGGCGATCTGCGCCATATCTTCGCTGCTCAGTTCGAAATCGTAGACGTCGAGGTTGGAAATAATTCTTTCCTGATGGACCGATTTCGGAAGCATGATGCATTGTCTCTGGAGGTTCCAGCGGATAACAACCTGGGCCGGAGTCTTGCCGAGTTTTTCCGCAATCGCGACGATCGTCGGATTGCCGAGCACGCCCTGCGTCCTTCCGGTTCCGCCGAAGCCGCTGTGGGTTTCCATGTAGATGCCCTTGCTCATGTTGTATTCGATCCGATCCTGAGCGTTGTTCATCGGATCGATATGGATCTGGTTGACAGCCGGAACAACTTCGCACATATTAAGGATAACGTCGAGCTGGCGGTTGCCGTAGTTGGAGATACCGATCGCGCGCGCCTTGCCCGCCTTGTAATACGCTTCCATTGTTTTCCACGCGGCGATATTCATTTCGTCGAGCATCGGGAAATGCAGGAGCATCAGGTCGACATAGTCCGTGCCGAGCTTCTGAAGGGTCTCGTCGAAGCCTTCCGCGGTCTTGCCGGCAATGATGTCGGCCGGGAGGATCTTCGAGGTGATGAAAACGTCCTCTCTCTTTACGCCCGCGGCCTTGATGCCTTCTGCGACGGATTCCTCGTTCTGATACATTTTTGCGGTGTCGATGTGCGTATATCCCGCTTCGAGTGCCCATTTTACCGCATTGACGGTTTCTTCACCGTTTTTCGTCTGGAACACGCCCAGGCCGATCTCCGGAATCTCAACGCCGTTGTTCAGTTTGATCAGTTTCATGAAATAGCTCCTTTCCTGCGTACATGATTATCTAAGTACAGTATATTCTCCCGGTGCCGGTTTGTCAAACAAAAAAGATCGCTCACCTCCCCGCGGCCGGGAGTGAAAAAGGAGCCTGCCGGAAACCGGCAGACTCCCTGTGGCTGTGAGAGAAATCAGAGTTCGACTTTCTGGGTGCCGAAGATCTGCATATGCATCTTGAGGTACTCTTTCGCGCCGTTGAGGCCGGCGTTGACGAGTCTCATGAACATCTGGCGGCCGCCTTTTTCGACTTCTTCAACGATCGCTTTTCCGCCGGCGATCTGGGTGTAGGTCGCGAAGTTGACCTTGTTGATACCGGCTTTGATCGCATCGCGGTACTGATCCGGGGTAAGACCGGAAGCGCCGTGCATAACGAGCGGGAGGTCAACGGCTGCGCGGATCTCTTCGATACGCTTGTAGTTCAGAACCGGCTCGGTGGCATAGTAGCCGTGAACGGTGCCGATCGAAACAGCGAGGAGATCGAGGCCGGTAACTTCCGCGAAGCGAACAGCGTCGTCAACTTCGGTATAGATAACGCCCTGGCTGTTCGGATGGCCGGAAACGTGTCCGATTTCGCCTTCTACGAGGACGCCTGCGCCGTGGCCGGCTTCAACGACCTTCTTGACAAGAGCCGCGTTCTCGTCAAACGGCTTCTGGGAAGCGTCGAGCATAACGGAAGCGCAGCCGTTCTGGATACCGCGGATGCAGCCTTCGTAAGACATGCAGTGATCGAGATGGATGATAACCGGAACGGGAGAAGCCGCAGCACGGTTGAGAATAAACGTATTGAAATT
>CACZON010000252.1 GCA_902782805.1 Oscillospiraceae bacterium | reverse complement strand
GTTTCGGCCGGACTTGCAATTTACGATACGATGCAGTATATCAAATGCGACGTTTCGACGATCTGCATGGGCCTTGCCGCTTCGATGGGCGCGTTCCTGCTTTCGTCGGGCGCAAAGGGAAAGCGTTTTGCGCTTCCGAACAGCGAGATCATGATCCATCAGCCCTCCGGCGGCGCCCAGGGACAGGCAACCGATATCATGATCCACGCGGATCATATTCTCCAGATTAAAAAACGCCTCAATACAATCCTTGCGGAGAATACCGGAAAGCCTTACGATCAGATCGCCGTCGATACCGAGCGCGATCACTTCATGACCGCCGAGGAAGCGAAGGAATACGGCCTGATCGATCAGGTCATCTCGAAGAGATAAGAATTCGGAGTGAGTTTTTATGAGCAATAACGAGAACCGAGGGGTACGCTGCTCCTTTTGCGGAACGCCGCAGTCGGAAACCCGCCGGCTGATCGCCGGCCCGGGCGTTTATATCTGCGATTCCTGCATCGAGCGCTGCATCGATATCCTCTTCGATGAAGACGGAATGCCGAAAAAATCCGCGAAGAAGACGGAGATGCCCAAAAAGCTGCCCAAGCCTCAGGAGATCAAATCCTATCTCGATCAGTACGTTATCGGCCAGGACGACGCGAAAATTGCCTTGTCCGTCGCCGTTTACAATCACTACAAGCGGATTTTCCACCCCGGCGAAGACGTTGAAATCGGAAAGAGCAACATCCTGATGCTCGGCCCGACCGGCGTCGGAAAGACCCTGCTTGCGCAGACGCTCGCGAAAATGCTCGACGTACCCTTTGCGATCGCCGACGCCACGACGCTGACCGAAGCGGGATACGTCGGCGAGGACGTTGAAAACATCCTGCTGCGCCTGATCCAGGCAGCGGATTTCGACGTGGAAAAAGCCGAGCGCGGTATCATCTACGTCGACGAGATCGACAAGATCGCCCGCAAATCGGAGAATCCCTCGATCACGCGCGACGTTTCCGGCGAAGGCGTCCAGCAGGCGCTGCTGAAAATCCTGGAAGGAACCGTTTCCAACGTGCCTCCCCAGGGCGGACGCAAGCATCCGCAGCAGGAATTTATTCAGATCAATACGAAAAACATCCTCTTTATCTGCGCCGGCGCGTTCGACGGCCTCGAGCGGATCGTTGAAAAACGCTCCGCGGCCTCCGGGCTCGGCTTCGGCGCCGAGGTCCATTCCAAGGAGGAGTGGGGCGAGAGCGACTGGATGAAACAGGTCGTTCCGCACGATCTCGTCAAATACGGCCTGATCCCCGAGCTGGTCGGCAGAATGCCGGTGATCACGGCGCTCTCCGGCCTCGATCAGGAAGCGCTCGTACGCATCCTTTCCGAGCCGAAGAATTCTCTTTTAAAGCAGTATGAGTATCTTTTCTCGCTCGACCGCGTAGATCTCGATTTTACGCAGGAGGCGCTCGAAGAGATCGCGAAAGAAACGCTCGAGCGGAAAACCGGCGCGCGCGGACTGCGCTCCGTGCTCGAAAAGATCCTTTCGCCTTTGATGTTCTCGATTCCTTCCGACCCGCAGATCGAAAAGATCACGATCACCTCGGATACCGTTCTGACCGGCGCCGAGCCGATCTGCGAGCGCAATCCCGACCGTCTTCCGGTTTCGATCGAAATGACCGAGCCTGCGCCGCAGAAGCATTCGAGGGATACCGCGTAAATCCCGGATCAAAGCTGCCAAAAGGGCAAAACGCCCGCCCGGCAGCTTTTCCTTACCCCATTGGAGACTGAATATGGAAACAAAAATCAGAATCAAAGAAGAAACCGGAAAAATCCGTGAGTTGCCTGCGATCGCGCTGCGCGGGATGGTCATTTTCCCCGACAGCCGGATCCAGTTCGATATCGGCCGCGAAAAATCCGTAAAAGCGGTGATGGAAGCGATGGAGGGCGACCGCCTCGTTTTCCTTTCCGCACAGAAGGATATCGCCGAGGACAACCCCGGCGGACGCGATATCTACGAAATCGGCGTGATCGCAAAGGTCAATCAGATCTTCCGCCAGAACCGCGACCATATCGTCCGCGTCAACGTCGAAGGCCTGAACCGCGCGCGGGTGCAGTCGGTCGTGCATAACCGTCCGTATATCCGTCTGCGCGTGATGGAAATTGAGGAAATTCCCGGCTCGAATACGGCGCGCGCCCAGGCGCTCGTCCGCAAGGTCAAGGAACTCTACGACGAATACGTCCGCCTCGTTCATTCAACTTCGCCGGATATCATTCTCAACGTCATCAAAGAGGAAGACTGCGGAAAGCTCGCCGATTATATCGCCGCCAACATCAACCTCGAATACGATCTCAAAGCGCAGGTGCTCTCTCAGATCTCGCCGATCCGCCGGATCGAAAAGCTTTCGACCATCCTCAAAAACGAGATCGAGGTTCTGACGATCGAGAACGAGCTGAGCGAAAAGACGCGCGAGGTTGTCGACGAAGGCCAGCGCGAATATTATCTGCGCGAGCAGATGAAGATCATCGCCGAAGAACTCGGGGAAGACGATTCCCCGGGAAGCGACGCGCGCGAGCTGCGCGAAAAGATCCTTGCGCTCAAGATGCCGCAGGAGCAGGAAAAAACGCTCCTCAAGGAATGCGACAAGCTCGCCCGTATGCCCTACGGCGCCCACGAAGCCGGCGTTCTGCGCTCCTATCTGGAACTTTGCTGCGAGCTTCCCTGGAGCCGTGAGAGCCGCATCAGCCTCGACCTGAAAAAGGCGGAGCGGATCCTCAACGCCGATCATTACGGCCTTGTCAAGGTCAAGGAGCGCATCCTCGAAACGCTTGCGGTCCGGAAGCTTTCGCCCGGCTACAATAAACAGATCATCTGCCTTGTCGGCCCTCCGGGTGTCGGCAAAACGTCCGTCGCAAAATCGATCGCCCGCGCCACCGGGCGCGTCTATCAGCGCATCTCGCTGGGCGGAATTCAGGATGAAGCCGATATCGTCGGTCACCGCAAAACCTACGTGGGCGCGATGCCGGGCCGCATTATTTCCGCGATGAAGCAGGCGGGCGTCCGCAATCCGCTGATCCTCCTCGATGAGATCGACAAACTCGGCCTCGGCGGCTTCAAGGGAGATCCCGCGGCGGCGCTGCTCGAAGTGCTCGATCCGGAGCAGAACAGCGCGTTCTACGATCACTACGTCGATCTGCCGTTCGATCTGAGCCACGTCCTCTTTATCACGACCGCCAACGACGCCTCAACGATCCCGGCGCCGCTTTACGACCGCATGGACGTCATTACGCTTTCGAGCTACACCTACGAGGAAAAATACCAGATCGCCGTCCGCCATCTCGTTCCGAAGCAGCTAAAGGAACATTCGATTTCGAAATCCCAGCTTCATTTCACGCCCGCCGCGATCCGTGCGATCATCGACGGCTACACGCGCGAAGCCGGCGTTCGTACGCTGGAGCGAAGAATCGCCTCGATCTGCAGGAAAACGGCGCGCAAGATCGTTTCCGGCGGCGAGAACGAGAAATATACCGTTACGCCGAACGATCTCGAAGAGCTCCTCGGCCCGCAGCTCTTCAAGGAGGACGACTGGCGGCGCGATGATGAAATCGGCGTCGTCAACGGCCTTGCCTGGACGAGCGTCGGCGGGGAACTGCTGGAGATCGAAGTTTCCGTGACCGACGGCAGCGGCAAGATCGAGCTGACCGGTTCGCTCGGCAACGTGATGAAGGAATCCGCCTCGGCGGCGATCACCTTCCTGCGCGCCCACGCTGAGGAATACGGAATACAACCTGATTTCTACAAAACGAAGGATCTTCATATCCACGCGCCGGAAGGCGCCGTTCCGAAGGACGGACCTTCCGCCGGCGTTACCATGGCGACCGCGCTCGCGTCCGCGCTGCTTTCGCGCCCGGTCCGCGCCGATATCGCGATGACCGGCGAGATCACCCTGCGCGGAAGAGTTCTGCCGATCGGCGGACTGCGCGAAAAGAGTATGGCGGCCTACCGCGCCGGGATCAAAACGGTCTTTATCCCGTACCGCAATCTGTCCGATCTTTCGGAGATCGAGCAGGTGGTCAAGGACAAGATCCGTTTCGTCCCCGTAAAATACGCGGGAGAGATCCTCTCCGCGGCGCTGCTGCCGAAATATGAGGAAGCCGTGCCGCATCTTGCGCGCGTGAACAAAAAACAGGGCGAGGTCCGGATATGAATTTTCAGGACGTCTCGTTCGAAGCGGCGGCGGGCCTGAAACAACAGCTGAAACCGTCCGATCTGCCGGAGATTGTCTTCTCCGGCAGGTCGAACGTCGGAAAAAGCTCGCTGATCAATAAGCTCGTTTCTCGTAAAGCGCTTGCGCGAACGAGCTCTCAGCCCGGCAAAACCGCAACGATCAATTTCTTCAAGCTCCGCGATGCGCGATTCGTCGATCTTCCCGGTTACGGCTACGCGAAGGTTTCCGCCGCCGAAAAGGAACGCTGGGGGAAACTCATCAACGGGTATTTTTCCGCCGGCCGCAGGATTGCGCTCGTGATCCAGCTTCTGGATATGCGGCACGAGCCGTCTGCTGAGGACACGCAGATGATCGATTATCTGATCGCCTCCGGCCTGCCGTTTATCATCGTCTGCACGAAGTGCGACAAGCTGAACAAAACGCAGCGGACCGAAATGACCGCCTATTTTAACGAAGTCTTCTCCGAAAACGGCTATTACTGGATGCCCGCTTCCGCCGAAAAGGGCGAAGGGATCGAAACGCTGCGGGAGAT
>CACZON010000251.1 GCA_902782805.1 Oscillospiraceae bacterium | reverse complement strand
TCCGCCTGCTTTTTGAGGGATCGGATGGGTTTTCCTGCCGATCCTTTTTTGATTTGGCGGTGATTATATGCGCAACGAACTTCTTCTGATCGGTTCTCTGCTCTTCATTTTCGGTATGGTGCTGATCGCCTTCCGGCTCTTCGGGAAGACGGGCCTTTACTGCGTTTCGGTCGTCGCGACCATCCTCGCGAATATCGAGGTCATTATTCTGGTCGATGCGTTCGGAATGGAACAGACGCTCGGCAACGTCCTTTTTGCTTCGACCTTTCTGATCACGGATATCCTTTCGGAATGCGAAGGAAAAAAGGCGGCAAACCGCGCGGTCGTCATCGGGATCTTCTCCACCGTGTTTTTCCTCGTGCTCTCCCAGAGCTGGCTGCTTTACACGCCGAGCGAAAACGATCTGTCGGCCGAGGCGATCCACGGGGTATTTTCAACCACGCCGCGCGTCGTGCTCGCTTCGCTGGGCGTTTACGCGATCAGCCAGTTCTTCGACGTCTGGCTTTATCATCAATGGTGGAAATTTACGCAGAAGCGCTTCGGGACCCGCCGGAAGTTTTTGTGGCTGCGCAATAACGGTTCCACTCTGATCAGCCAGATCGTCAACACCCTGCTCTTTACGCTCTTCGCATTTTTCGGAACGTACGATTTCGAAACGCTCATTTCGATCTTTATCTCGAGCTATGTGATCTATGTTGTAACAAGTCTCGCCGATACGCCGTTCGTATATCTTGCGCGCAGGATCGACGAAAAACGAAAAGCGGCCCTGCCTTTGCAGACCGAAGCCGGAGCGGAGCTTTAACTTTAAAGAAAACGCAAAAACGCCGGAGTGCTTTGAGCATTCCGGCGCTTTTGCGTTCCGTGTTCATTTTGTCAGGGGGAGAAAAAATGATGAAGGAAGAAAAATGATGAAATATGAGAACTCAAAGATGAGGGATCGTTTGTCTGCCGGTTTTCGATCCGGATGTTTCCGCCCGAAGCGCGGCAGTAATCAGGAAAGGGGGGAGTCGTTTTTTCTCTTCGTCTGACTATAGTATAGAAGACATTTGTGAAGAAAAAAGCAGAGTTTTGTAACGAATACAAGAAAGAATTATGAACTTTTCTTGTATTCGGCAAAAGAAACGCCCTTCGACCCCGGAAAAAGGATGTTCAAAACGGAAAAAGCATGATACAATAAAACGGAAACGAGGTGTTTTTGATGGAACTGAAAAAACGGGAAGAAATGGACCCGAAATTTCAATGGGATCTTACAAAGATATATTCTTCGCGCGCGGCGTGGGAAGAAGCGCGCGAAGCCGCCGCGGAAAAGGTCAAAGCGCTTGCTTCGCTTCGCGGAACGCTGACCGAAAGCCCGCAGGCGCTTCGCAGGGCTTACGATCAGGTATACGAAACGCTCTATGAAACCGAGCTCGTTTACCTCTACGCGTCGCTGCAGAAAAACGGCGACAACGGAAACAGCGAATATCAGGAGATGGAAGGGATGGCGATGAGCCTCTACGTTGCGCTGCAGGCGCAGCTCGCCTTCTTTGATCCGGAGCTTTTGTCCATGCCGGAAGAAAAGCTGCAGCAGTTTCTCCAAAGCGAAGCGCTCGCGCCTTACCGCCATATCCTCGAGGATACCGCTCGCGCGAAGCCCCATACGCTCTCGGAGGAATGCGAGACGATGCTCGCGAAGCTCTCCGACGCCGCCCAGACGCCGGACAACGCCTTTGAGATGCTCGAAAGCGTCGATATGTCCTTCCCGAAGATTCTCGACGGCAGCGGTGAGGAGCAGCAGCTGACCCACGGCAATTTTATGGTGTTCCGCGAGAGCACGGACCGCCGCGTTCGAAAAGAATCGTTTGAAGCGTATTTCGGCGAGTTCAGGCGCTATCTCAATACGTTCGCCGCGACCTATTCCGGCAGCGTGAAATTCGATAACTATTTTGCCGAAGTCAAGCGATTTCCGTCGGCGATCGAACGCGCGCTTTTTGCGAGCAACGTTCCGATCTCGGTCTACGACAGCCTGGTTGCCGCCGTTCACGACAAGCTCCCGGCGATGAAAAAATATCTTGCGCTGCGCGCGGAGATTCTCGGCCTTGAGGATCTCAATATGTACGATCTCTACTGCCCGATCGTAAAGGACGTCGATTTTAAGGTCTCCTACGCAGAAGCGCAGGAGATCGTAAAAGCGGCAACCGCGCCGTTCGGCAAGGAATACGGCGCTTTGCTCGACCGCGCCTTTTCCGAGGGCTGGATCGACGTCTACGAAAATCACGGCAAAACGACCGGCGCTTTCTCCTGCGGCGTTTACGGCGTTCATCCTTACGTCCTGCTCAACTATACCGGCACGCTCGACGACGTTTTCACCCTCGCCCACGAGCTCGGACACGCGATGCATTCCTATTTTTCCGCGCGTGCCCAGAGCTTCGCAAATCACGATTACCGCATCCTCGTCGCCGAGGTCGCCTCAACGGTCAACGAGGTGATGCTCACGAAATATCTGCTCAAAACCGAGAAGGATCCGGGCAGGAGAGCCTATATTCTCAATCATTTCCTCGAGGGCTTCCGCACGACCGTCTACCGCCAGACGCTCTTCGCGGAGTTTGAGCGCATCGCCCACGAAAAGGCCCAGAACGGCATACCGCTTACGGCGCAGTCGCTCTCCGCGATTTACCGCGAGCTCAACCTGCTCTATTACGAGGGCGCCGAGGTTCCGCCGCTTCAGGATATCGAATGGTCAAGAATCCCGCATTTCTACCGCGCGTTCTACGTCTATCAGTACGCAACGGGCTTCTGCTCCGCCGTTTCGATCGCAAGCCGGATTTTGGAGACGGGCGATCCCTCCGATTACCTCAGATTCCTTTCGACCGGCGGCAGCGATTATCCGATCGAGGAGCTCAAGATCGCCGGCGTCGATCTGACCGATCCGAATACGGTCAAAAACGCGCTCGACGTTTTCGAGCGCTCGCTCGAAGAGTTTGCCGAGCTGATCAAATAACAAAGCAACCGATAAAAAACGAAAGCCCGCCGCATTATGAAAATGCGGCGGGTTTTGCTTTTTGCCAGAACATATACAGTCTGAGCGTAGATCTTTTTGGCGGGATAACCGGAATCAGTGCTTGCCGCCGCGGCGGAAAAGCGCGGTGCGGCTGTATTCGGGCTGTTCGTATTTCATATTCTTCTGCGGGTCGAATCTCGCCTGACCGCCGAAGGGGGAGAGGAAGAAGATCAGGATCGAAACCACAACGAGCGGCACCATCGCAACGGCGCCGGTGATCGTCGGCCCGAGGAGCGTATTCGCTGGGTCTCCGTGGAGGAAATAGAGCGCGCAGGGGGCGCAGCTGTAGACGATTCCCGCCGAGAAGGACGAGATCCAGATGCTCTGGGTTTTGTAATAGAAATACGTAAAAAAGATATGGATCGCCACGGAATAGACAACGAAGAGCAGCAGCCCGAGGAACGGCGCGCCGGGATATCCCTCGCCGTAGGCGTAGCCGTAAAGCACGATCTGCGGGAAACGCCAGACGCCGGAGATCGCGCCGGTGAGCAGCAACGCTTTTTTGAGCCCGAAGCGCTCCTCCAGCTGCGGCATCAGATAGCCGCGCCAGCCGAATTCTTCGCCGACGACGATCAGCAGATGATAGAACGGCGCCAGAACGAAATTCTGGAGCAGATCGAGCGGGACGAAATCGACGGGATTGACGCCCATATCGAGGACGTTCTGCGGAACGAACTGCGCGTAATAGCCGCAGTTGCGGTCGTATTCGCCGCGGAAGACGAAGTAATAGAAGACGGTGCAGACCGCGACGAGCGAGAAAGTGCCCATCCAGGCGAGGAAGAACGTCTTCCAGGTTTTCTTAAAGCGCAGCTCCATCGAGATCCCGGTTTTTTCTTTCCGGAACACCTTGCAGGTAAGAAGAACCGCGATCAGCGGGATATAGCTGATCAGATACTGGGCGATCAGGATCGCGACCGGTTCTTTGATGAAATAGAAGCCGAACTGCAGCGCCCAGCCGAGCGCGAACACGAGGATCAGGAAGAGAAGCACGCCGTTGCGTTTGATCTTTTTCATACGTTGACTCCGATACGGTATGATTTTTGGAAAGGTTTATTTTTGATCGGCCGGTTTCCAGGCGTCGGCGGTGACGTCGGTTTTGATTTTCTGCCGGGTCGGCAGCCAGTCACGGAAGACGCGGGCCAGAACGATCTCCCAGAAATCCCATTCGTGGTTGTATCCGGGCAGACTGAAGACGATCGGATCGTAGCCGAGCTCACCGAGCAGCTCTTTTGCGTAGCAATGGGCCGCGTAGGCGATCGAGTCGCTCTCGCCGCAGGCCAGAATGAATTTCGGAACGTTCCGGCCTTTTTCGATGTTTTCGGCGGCGAGCGCTTCGATATCCGGGCGCGTTACGTCGAAGGGCTGCTTGGGCATCGGCCAGCCGGCGGCGATGATTTTCTCGCGGAACGCCGCATGGCCGCCCGTCAGCCTTCCTTTCGGCGAGATTCCGCCGGACATGATCAGCGCGTAGGAATAATCCTCGCAGCGCTCCATCGCGATCTTCATCGCGCCGCCGCTGCCCATTGAGAGGCCGCCGATGAAGTTGTCTTCGCGTCGGTCGGAGAGCGCGGGGAACCGCGAAAAGATAAAATCACGCAGCTCTTCGGTGATGTATTTATAGTATTTAGCGCCGCGGGGATAGTCGGAATAGGCGGCGTTGTAATCGCAGGGGCAGATCACCGCGCAGTTGTATTCCACCGCGTAACGGGCGATATTCGTCCAGTTGAGGTAGTCGGCGTCGTCGCCGCTGCCGCCGTGGAGCAGCCATAAGACCGGATACTTCTCTTTCGGGCGGTAAACTTCGTCGAGCGTTTTGCCTACGTCGAAGCCCTGATCGAAGCTCGGAAGGATCGCGGTGACGTTCGTTGCCATGCCGAGTTCTTTCGAGATAAAGTTGAGGCGCATTACTGCCATAACCGATTCCTCCTTTTACGCGTCGGGAAGCGTTTCAATCGCTTCTTTGAGGGCGAGATCGCGGAATTCCCAGCTGTCGCCGCAATCCGCGAATTCTTTTGCGCGAACGGGATATCCGAGCGCCGAAAGATTCCGGGCGGCTCTTTGTGCGAACGGGGCGAGCGGATCGTTCCCGGCCCAGAAGATCGAGATCTCCGGCTTTTCGGTTCCGCTTTCGCGCAGCGCCTTCGCGGCGGGGAGGATCTCCGCGTCGCCTTCGGGGGCGTCGTCGAGCGGAAGATGGGGGATCAGGCCCTCCTGTGCGATCTTTTCGTTGACCGCGGCGAGATAACCGCCTTTGAGGTCCTCTTCGCAGGCGCCGCCGATCATCAGGACGCCGCCGTATTTTTCCGGGTTGCGCATCGCACCCTTGAGCGCGCCGTAGGCGCCGAGGGAAACGCCGCCGATCAGATTGTCCTCGCGCTTTTCGGAGAGCGCGAAGGTACCGTGGCAGACCGTCCAGAGCTCGTCGGTGATGAAATCGAGGAATTTCTGACCGGGGTATTCGTTGGAATACTGCCGGTTGAGCGGGCAGGGGAAAACGACGGCGAAGCCTTTCTGTTCGGCATAGCGGAGAATCGCGGTATGCCCGATCAGCTCCTGATCGTCGCCGTATTCCGAGGGCAGAAGCCAGAGCGTTTTGAACGTTTCTCCGCGCGGATAGATTTCGGCATAAGTCTTCTTCGCGTTCTCTTTCGAGGGAACGTAGCTCGGCAGGTAGACGGAAAAATTCATCTGCATTCCGAGCCGCAGGGAAAGAATGTTCATCTGCAGGGTTGCCATATTCGGGTACCTCCGATCGGAATTTCGTTGCCTTTATTATACCGCTCCCGTCAAAAAATGTAAAGCGACAATCCGCCGCACGGGAACGATTGCGCCGGAGAAAACAAAACCGGAAGAAAACGAAATAAAACGGAGAAAAACAAAGTATCTGGGAGAATTTCGGAGGAAAGCGGAGATATTTCAAAAATAAATCGGAAAAATTCGGGAAAAAATCGAAAAGAGCTGAAAAAATCCTTGACATTTTACTGCGATTGTTCTATATTGTGTTATTGTAAAAAACGTGAAATATCGGGGGGTTTTGTGAAGATGGAAAACAATGTTTTGGTTTCGCTCGAGAACATTACCGTATCGTTCGACGGCGAGACGCCGGTTCTTAAGGATTTTAATCTGAAAATTCGCGACGGCGAATTTGTAACGCTGCTCGGTCCCTCGGGATGCGGTAAAACGACGATCCTGCGAAGCATCGGCGGATTCATTACCCCCGATAGCGGCGACGTTTACTTCAACGGCGTAAAGATCACCGACCTTCCGCCGCATAAACGCAACGTCAATACGATCTTCCAGCGCTACGCCCTCTTCCCGCACCTCAACGTCTACGAAAACGTGGCGTTCGGGATGCGGATCAAGAACAAAAGCGAAAAAGAGATCAACGAAACGGTTCACCGGATGCTGGAACTCGTCGATTTGAAGGGCTACGCCAAACGCGGCGTCGGCAAGCTTTCCGGTGGCCAGCAGCAGCGTGTTGCGATCGCCCGTGCGCTCGCGAACGATCCGAAGATGCTTCTCCTCGACGAACCGCTTTCCGCGCTCGATATGAAGCTGCGCAAGGATATGCAGTCCGAGCTGAAAAAGATCCAGCAGCAAACCGGGATCACCTTCCTTTTCGTCACCCACGATCAGCAGGAAGCGCTCTCGATGTCCGATACGGTCGTCGTTATGGATAAGGGCGTGATCCAGCAGATCGGAACGCCGGAGGATATCTACAACGAGCCGCAGAACGCCTTCGTTGCCGATTTCATCGGCGAAAGCAATATCCTCGACGGCCACATGCTCGAAGATTACGTCGTTTCCTTTGCGGGCGCAACCTTCAAATGCCTCGATAAAGGATTCGCAAAACGCGAGCCGGTCGACGTCGTTATCCGTCCTGAGGATGTCAAGGTAACGGAAGCGGCGAAAGGTATGCTGCGCGGCGTCGTTACAAGCCTCAATTTCCAGGGCGTTCATTACGAGATCATCGTCGATATCAAGGGCTTCAAATGGATGATCCAGTCGACCGATTTCGAGGAAGTCGGCAAGGAGATCGGCATCATCCTCGATCCCGACGATATCCACGTGATGAAAAAATCGGAATACTCCGGCATGTTCGGCGATTATTCCACCTTCAGCGACGAGATGGAGGAGGATATCAACGCCGTAGATGCGGAAGAAGAGGAGGCGGAAGCATGAAAGCAAAAGGCGCCGCCGCCCCGTACATCGTATGGATGGTCATCTTTATCGTCGTTCCGCTTTTGCTGGTCG
>CACZON010000250.1 GCA_902782805.1 Oscillospiraceae bacterium | reverse complement strand
GAGGCTGATTCAAACTATAAGGAGACGGCGCAGCGAGACCTGCGCCGTCTTTCTGCGTCTTTTTCGGGCATTCGGCCGAAAGTTCCGAATGAACGAATGAAAAACATGGAATACTCCGAGCAGGAGGTGTTCGATTCCATGATTCACGAAGATACAATCAAACTGATGCGCGAATGTGACGCAGGGATCAAGATGGGCGTTTCGGCGATCGACGACGTCATCGACCGGATCAAAGACAATTCGCTCGAGGACTTGCTGACGAAAAGCCGACGTGAGCATCTTGCGCTTGCCGACGAGCTCGAAAAGCTGCTCGAGGAATTCCACGACGACGGAAAAGAGCCGAATCCGATCGCCAGCGCGATGAGCTCAATGAAGATCAGCATGAAGCTGATGGCGGATCCTTCCGACGGCAAGATCGCCGACCTGATGAGCGACGGGCTCGCGATGGGGATCAAATCGCTTTCGCGGTATCTCAACCAGTATCAGGCCGCCGACGAACGTTCCAAGGAGATCGCGAAGCGTCTGATCCTGATCGAAGACCGGCTCGAGCACGAGATCCGTGCCTATCTCTGAACGAAAAAACAGCCCGCGGGAAAGCGGGCCGTCTACATCATTTTCGATCGATTCAGAAAGTTTCATACCCCGGCGTCAGCGCACGAAGCGAATGCACGGCGGCGGTCAGCTCCGCGGCGATCGTATCGATTTCCGCTTCGGTATTTTCAGCGCCTAATGTGATCCGGATCGCGCCTTTTGCGAGCTCGTCTTCGCAGCCGATCGCGCGAAGGACGTGGCTTGCCTGCGTAAAGCCGGAGGTGCAGGCGGAGCCGGTCGAGAGGCAGATCCCGCGCACGTCCATAAGCAGGACGAGCGATTCGCCCTCGATCCCTGAAAAGGAAACGTTGAGATTGCCGGGGAGACGGTTTTCGAGCGCGCCGTTGAGCTTCATTTTCGGCACTTCCCTCAGCTTTGAGAGCAGACGGTCGCGCAGGGAACGCGTTTTTTCGGCGTTTTCTTTCATTCTTTCGCGCGCGATGCGGCAGGCTTCGCCGAGGCCGACGATCGCGGCGACGTTTTCCGTACCCGCGCGGCGGGAACGCTCCTGAAGTCCGCCGAGGAACAGCGGGGGAAGAGAGATCCCTTTTTTGACGTACAAAAACCCAACGCCCTTCGGCGCGCCGAATTTATGGCCGGATACGGAAAGCAGGTCGATCCCTTCTTCCTTTACGGAAATCGGGATCTGACCGGCTGCGGCGACTGCGTCGGTATGGAACAGCGCGCCGCTGCGGTGCGTGATCTGTGCGAGGGTTCGGATCGGCTGAACCGTTCCGATCTCGTTGTTCGCGTAGAGGATGCTGACGAGGGCAGTGTCCGCGCCGATTTCGTTTTGAAGCGAATCGGGGGAAATAAAGCCGTTCGGATCCGGCGAAAGATAAGAGACGCGAACGCCTTCGCGCCCGAGCGCCTGCGTCGTGTTTAATACGGCGTGATGCTCAAACGCGGTCGTGATCAGGCCGCGGTTAGAGGAACGCTTCAGCACGCCGCGCAGGGCCCAGGTATCGCTTTCCGTACCGCCGGAAGTAAAGCAGATCTCTTCCGGTTCGGCGCCGATCAGCTTTGCAGCTTCTTCGCGCGCCGCTTCCAAGGCGCTCTTTGCTTCCCGCGCCGGGCGGTACATCGCCGAAGGATTTGCATAGATCCCGGAGAAATACGGGCGCATTTTTTCAAAGACTTCCGGCAGAACCGGAGTCGTCGCGGCGTGGTCAGCGTAGATCATGCGTCTTCGCTCCTTTCAAATCGATCCGCTTCTGCGGTTGCCATCCGGTCGCAGGCTTCGTTTTCGGGATGGCCGTCGTGGCCTTTGATCCATTGAACGGTCAACTGGTGCTCCGAGAGCAGCGAAAGCAGCGTTTCCCAAAGATCGCTGTTGAGCGCAGGCTTTCGGTCGGCTTTTCGCCAGCCGTTGTTTTTCCAGCTTTGCGCCCAGCCTTTTTCGAGCGCGTCGCAGACGTATTTCGAATCGGAGACGAGCGTGATTTCGCACGGCTCTTTGAGCATGCGGACCGCTTCGATCACCGCGGTGAGCTCCATGCGGTTGTTGGTCGTCGGATTTTCGCCGCCGCTGACGGATTTTTCGCGTCCTTTATAGCGCAGGATCGCGCCCCAGCCGCCCGGGCCGGGATTTCCGCGGCAGGCGCCGTCGGTATAGATTTCGACTTTTTTCAAGGATTCCAGGCCTCCGGTTTTCCGGCAAAGCGTGCCGGATTCAGATTTCTTTTTCAGTATAGCATAGAATCGCGCGTTTGAAAACGGTTTTTCTTCGAAAGGGGCGGCGGAAGAATGACCTTGACATTACGGGCGGATAATAGTAAAATTAACTATATATATCTACCGTTTTTTGTGAGGCGTATTTTCGCGGAATCAGGAATCATAGAACCATAGAAACATTGGAGGAACATGTGAGCGAAAATAAAACCAAAAGAACGAAAAATACGCAAAAACGAGACGCTGCAAAACTGACTGCAGCGGTAAAACGAGAGACGAGAGCCGCAAATCCGGCCGCAAAGCCGTCCGGCGCAAGAAAACAGGCTCCCTCGGAAAAGAAAATCAAAAAATCGATCAAGGAAACGATTAAAGAAACGATCAGTTCGAAAAAAACGGAAAGCCGCGTTTCGGCGGCGGAAAACGGCGCACGCAGAACCGCGCGCCAGACGAAACTTTCGAGAACCGCAGAAAAAGCTTCTCAAAAAACTGGTAGAGCCGCTTCCAAACGGAGCGTGATCAAAAGCGAAACGCCGAACGTGCGGATTTATTTCCTCGGCGGACTCAACGAGATCGGAAAGAACCTTACGGTATTTGAATGTCAGGATGAGATGATCATCGTCGACTGCGGCATGACCTTCCCCTCGGACGATATGCTCGGGGTGGACCTTGTCATCCCGGATTTCACCTTCCTCGAAGAAAACGCTTCGAAAATCCGCGGCGTTTTTCTGACCCACGGCCACGAAGATCATATCGGCGGACTGCCGTATCTCTTCAAGAAACAGAAATTCCCGGTTTACGCAACTACGCTGACGCTCGGCCTCGTGCGCCTGAAATTCAAGGAACACGGACTGATCGGCGAGAGCGAGCCGTATCTCCACGAGACCGCCGCGGGCGAAACGGTTGCGGCGGGATGCTTCTCGGTGGAATTTATCCACGTCAACCATTCGATCCATGACGCGGTCGCTTTTGCGATCCATACCCTTGGCGGGACGATCGTCCATACCGGCGATTTCAAGATCGACTGTACGCCCGAAAAGGGAGAGATGATCGACCTCGGCCGCCTTTCCCAGCTCGGCAAGGAAGGCGTTCTGGCGCTGCTCGCCGATTCGACGAACGCGGAATCTCCCGGATATACGCCGACGGAACAGACGGTCAAGGCGTCTTTCGAGAACATTTTCGAGCGTTCCGGCAGCAAACGCATCATCATTGCGACCTTCGCTTCCAATATCAGCCGTGTCCAGCAAATCATCAACTGCGCGGCAAAATACGGCCGGAAAGTCGCGTTTTCCGGCAGAAGCATGGCAAACGTCATGGGACTCGCCGCACAGCTCGGCATTCTGGAGATCCCGCAGGGAACGCTGATCGATCTCGATCTCATCAACCGCTTCCCGCCGGAACATCTCGTGCTGCTCACACCCGGCACGCAGGGCGAGGCAACCTCTGCGCTCACGCGCATGGCATTCGCGGATCACCGGAAGGTTTCCGTCGGGCCGGAAGACATCATCATTATTTCCGCCCGGCCGATCCCCGGCAACGAGAAAACGATCGGCACGGTCGTCGACGAGCTTTTAAAGCGCGGCTGCGAGGTGCTTTACGAATCGATGTACGAGGTACACGTTTCCGGACACGCACGCCAGGAAGAGCTCAAGATGATCCAGGCGCTTGTAAAGCCGAAGTACTTTATTCCGGTGCACGGCGAGCAGAAGCATCTGCGCAAACACGCGGAGCTTGCGCAGCGCATGGGGATGGCCCCCGAGCGCATCTTCATCGGCGACAACGGCAGCGCGATCGAGCTTACTCAGAACGGAATCCGAAAGCTTCCGGACGTTGCGGCCGGAAAGATCCTCGTAGACGGGCTCGGCGTCGGCGACGTGGGAAGCGTCGTCCTCAAGGACCGCAAGCATCTCGGCGAAGACGGCCTGATCGTGATCGTCTGTACGATCGATTCCTATTCGTCGCAGCTTCTTTCCGGGCCGGACGTCGTCTCGCGCGGATTTGTGTACGTTAAGGAATCCGAATCGATCATCGACGACATCAAGCAGGTATCGAACAACGCAATCGAGCGCGGCCTGCGCGACGGATACGACGATATGGCGATCAAATATCTGATCCGCGACAGCGTCTCGAGGATGCTTTACGAGAAGACGCACCGCAGCCCGATGATCCTGCCCGTGATCATGGACGTTTAAATTGATCCAATAAATCTATAAAAGAAGGAGTGGAGCGGATGAAGAACAAGGTTTGGATCGTATCGCCGCTGTTCCTGGCGTTTCCGGTCTTTATGGTGCTGATCGCGGTTGTCGCCTGGCCGAATATGGCGGTATTCTCCATGTCGATTGCCGGCGCGGCAGTTTCTCTGATCGTTTATATCGCAACGGCGCTGAGCCACAGCGCGCGTCTTTCCGCGCTGACGAAATCCGCTTCCTCGGAGCTTTCGGGAGACAGCTTCACCGCGCTGCGCAATTTCTCGCTCCCGGTCGTCGTGCTCGGCGACCGAGACGATATCGTGTTTTCCAACGCGTCGTTTGTCAAATCGCTCTCCCAGAAAAGGGAATGTATCGGCGAGAACGTCCGCAAATATCTCGGAACGGAGCTTTCGGCGGGCGTTTATACGCAGGAAGGGCTGAGCATCACCTGCCAGAACCGGAAGTACACCGTCTACGGTTCCAAACTCTCGAAAGGTACGATCCTCTATTTTGTCGACGATACGTATTTCAAGCGGATCGCGAAGGAATACAACGAGAAAAAGACGATCACCGCGATCATCTCCTTTGACAACCGCGATGAGATGACCTCCGGCGGCGGCAGTATGGAAGACGCCCAGATCATTTCGCGCGTCGAGCGGGTTCTCTCCGACTGGGCAACCGAAATGGGCGGATTTATCCGCCGGCTGAGCAATAACCTCTATCTCGTTCTGACCGACGAGATCCATATTTCCGAAGCAAAAGAGCAAAAATTCGAAATTCTCGATAAAGTCCGTACGATCAAGAACGATCAGGGCGTTTCCTCGACCGTTTCGGTCGGCATCGGCCGCAACGCATCCTCGCTCGAAGAGGGCGAACGCTGGGCACGCCAGGCGCTGGATATGGCGCTCGGGCGCGGCGGCGACCAGGTTGCGATCAAGGAAAAGGGCGATTCCTACGAATTCTTCGGCGGTCTTTCGAAGGGCGTGGAACGCCGCGATAAGGTCAAGACGCGCGTGATCGCCGCGACGATCAGCGATCTGATCGCCGACTGTGAAAACGTTCTGATTATGGGCCACAAGTATTCCGATCTCGATTCCGTAGGCGCCGCGATCGGCATGTGGACTGTGATCACGAAAGCGCTCGCGAAACCGGCGTATATCGCGATCAATAAGTCGCAGAGCCTCGCGAAGGAAATGACGCAGATCATGGAGCAGGCCAATCCGGACCGGAAGATCTTCTTCTCGCCGGAGGAGGCGATCGCGTTCGCCGGAAAGCGGACCATCCTGATCGTTGTGGACACGCAGACTCCGGAGATGGTCGAATGCAGGGAGCTGCTTGAAAAATGCGGCAGCGTCATCGTGATCGATCACCACCGCATGATGGTCAACCATATCAAGGAAGCCGTGATTTTCTACCATGAGCCGTTTTCTTCGAGCGCGAGCGAAATGGTGGCGGAGATCATTCAGTACATCAGCAGCCAGGTCATCAACAAGACCGAAGCGAATCTGCTGTTTGCGGGAATCATGCTCGACACGAAGGGCTTTATCATCCGCTCGGGCGTAAGGACCTTTGAGGCGGCCGCCTATCTGCGCCGACGCGGCGCCGATACCGTGGAAGTCAAAAAGATGTTCTCCAATACGTTTGAGTCGTATCTCGCAAAGATCGAGATCATCTCGAAGGCGGAGATCGAGCGTGGCTACGCGATCGCCTGCGTGGAAGAGCCGATTCCGGAAATCCGCATCGTAGCCGCTCAGGCGGCCGACGAGCTGCTCAATATCAAAGACGTCTCCGCGTCGTTCGTCCTGTTCCGCAACGGAGAGGAAATCAACATTTCCGCGCGCTCCTGGGGCGAGGTAAACGTTCAGATCATCATGGAGGCGCTCGGCGGCGGCGGACATCATTCCATGGCCGCAACGCAGATCAAAGACATAACGATGGAAGAAGCGAAGCAGAAGCTTCGTTCTGCAATCCAGAGATCCCGATAAATTCAGAAAGGAACGTGATTCCAAGATGAAAGTCATCCTTTTGGAAGATATCAAAAACGTCGGCAAAAAAGGCGAGCTGATCAACGCCGCGGACGGATACGCGCGCAACTATCTGTTCCCGCGCAAGCTCGCGAAGCCTGCGGACGCGCAGTCGCTCAACGAGCTCAAAAACGCCGCGGAATCGAAGGCGTACCGCGAAAAGAAGGAGCGTGACGACGCGGTCGCGCTCAAGGCGGAGCTCGAGGGTAAGGGCGTTCGCATTTCCGCGAAGGCCGGCCAGAACGGCAAGCTGTTCGGCGCCGTTACCGCAAAGGAGATCGCCGCCGCGATCAAGCAGTCCTACGGCGTGGATATCGACAAGCGCCGCATCGAGCTGGAGGATATCAAATCCTACGGGACCTTTCCGGTCACCATCAAGCTGCTTTCCGGAATTACCGCCGATATGACCGTTCAGGTCGGCGAATAAGGAACGCAGACATTTCGTTTTGAAGGAGCAACATCATGGCAGAGGATTATTCGCGCGGCACAGTTGAATCTGGATCGGGGATCATGCCGTTTTCCCCGGAGGCGGAGCAGTCCGTTTTGGGCGCGATTCTCCTCGACGCCTCGTGCCTCGATAAGGTCGCGGAGATCCTGCCGCGCGCGGAATACTTTTACGCGGTCAACAACAGCAGGATCTATGCAGCGATGCTCGATATGTTCACCGCCGGCCAGCCGATCGATTTCGTGACCGTCCTTGAAAAGCTCAAGGAGGACAATACGTTCGACGAAGGCTCCGGAAAGGTCTATCTGATGCAGCTCGCGCAGCTCGTGCCTTCGATCAGCAACGTGGAATCCTACGCGAAGATCGTCCGTGAACGGTACGACGTACGCATGCTGCTCACGGCGGCGCGGGAAATCATCGAAAACGTCAGCGACAATTCCACCGACGCCGAGCTGCTGCTGGACAGCGCGGAACAGAAAATTTTCGACATCCGCAGCGGCAAGAGCGTAGAAGGCCTGCAGCATATCCGGGAGATCATTCTCGAAACCTACGACCGCCTCGATCTGCTCAATTCCGAGGACGCGGAACTCTACCGCGCGATCCCGACGGGCATCGCCTCGCTCGACAACGTCATTACCGGACTCAATAAATCGGACCTGGTCATTCTTGCGGCGCGTCCCGGTATGGGGAAGACAAGCTTCGCGCTCAATATCGCCCGGCACGTCGCCGTTACGAAGCGCAAGCGCGTTGCCTTTTTCTCGCTCGAGATGGGCCGCGAGCAGCTCGTATCGCGCATGCTTTCCACCGAAGCGCTCGTAGAGGGAACGAAGCTGCGCACCGGAGCGCTCAGCGAAACCGAATGGGCGCGCATCATCGAAGCGGGCAGCATCCTTTCCGGGAGCGAGCTGTATATCGACGACAATTCGCAGATCACGGTCAACGAGATGAAAGCCAAGCTCAGACGCCTCAAAAACGTCGATCTCGTCTTTGTCGATTATCTCCAGCTCATGGGCAGCGGCAAGGCGGAGAACCGCGTTCAGGAGATTTCCCAGATCACGCGCAACTTCAAAATCATGGCCAAGGAGCTCAATATCCCGGTCGTCGTACTCTCTCAGCTCGCGCGCGGAAGCGAAAAGCGCACCGATCATAAGCCGGTGCTTTCCGATCTGCGCGATTCCGGCTCGATCGAGCAGGACGCGGACATCGTGCTCTTCCTTTACCGCGAAGATTATTACCAAAGCGAAAATCCCGACGTGGAGGCCGATCGTTCGAACTGCCTCTGCATCGTAGGAAAAAACAGACACGGCGAAACGAGGGAAGTCCCGCTGCACTGGCAGGGCGAATATCTCCGCTTTACTTCGCGTGAGGTCTTCCGCGATGAAGGATAATCTCAGAGAAAGAATCGAAAAAACGGTACGGCAGTATGCGATGAT
>CACZON010000249.1 GCA_902782805.1 Oscillospiraceae bacterium | reverse complement strand
TTCCATTTCGTCAATTTTTACGTGGACGGCACCCGCGCGCTCAACCCCTATATGCCCTACGGCTACGGCTACGGCCGCGTCATGAACTTCTTTGAGCTCCCGGATAAATATTCCGATTTCTATCTGTTCCACGACGATATCCCCCACGGCAGCGTCCGCATGAACTATTTCTATTCCGAAACGGTCGGCGACTGGCGCACCTGCTGGGTCTACACCCCGCCGGGATACGCCGAGAACAAAGAGAAGCGCTATCCGGTCTTCTATCTCCAGCACGGCGGCGGCGAAGCCGAATCCTGCTGGATCTGGCAGGGCAAGATCAACAACATCATGGATAACCTGATCGCAGACGGCCAGTGCGAGGATATGATCGTTGTTTTAAACTGCGGCTACGTCTACCGCAAAGACGGCGTCGTAGGCTCGAACCCGGTCGCGAGCCCGGTGGAGGATCTCATCGCGAACGACTGCGTGCCGTTCATCGATCAGAAGTACCGCACGATCGCAGACCGCCACCACAGAGCCGTCTCCGGCTTCTCGATGGGCGGCGGCCAGACGATGAACGCCGTGATCAAGTATCCGGAAGTCTTCGCGAACGCGGGCGTTCTCAGCGCACCGGGCATCCGCTCCGACCGTGAGGATAAGCTCGGACTGCTCTCCGATCCCGAGAAGTTCAACGCGAATTTCGACCTCTTCTTCGTCAACGCAGGCGCCTACGAGCCCGCCGGCCCGCGCCTCAAGGCACAGACGAGAGAAATGCGCAAGCAGGGCTTCAAGATCGTCTACTTCGAATCCCCCGGCTTCCACGAGTGGGCCCCCTGGCGCTACGGCGTAGCGGAATTCGTAAAGAGACTGTTCAAGAAGTAATCTTTGAAACAAAAAAAGGCTGCCGTGTTTTTCGCGGCAGTCTTTTTCGTTCGGTTCATATTTACCGGAACATCCCCCGGTCGTTTTCCCATTTTGCAAAATGCACGACGTTCCCCTCCGGATCGGTAAAGAAAAACGTGCAGTAGCCGTCGGCGCGGCGGTTCACGGGAGCGTCCTTTCCGATCCCGGCGGCCTTTAATTCGGCGACCGCTTCGTCGAAGTTTTCGGGGACGAGCGCGATATGCTTCCAGCCGGTCAGAGCGCCGGCGCCCTCCTGCCCTGCCCCGGGCAGCATGATTTCGAGCATCACGCGGTCCGGCGCCTCGATAAAGTAGTTCCCGCTCGGGCCGACCGAACAAAGCGAAAAGCCCAGGTGCTCCATGTACCATTGTGCCAGGGCTTTCGGATCCTTCGTCGCGATGCCGATATGGTCAAATCCGAGGATTTTCATCGTTCTGCCTCCGTTCATACTTCTTATTTCGTATTTTATTATACCACCCGGAGGGAAGGAACGCAAGCGAAACCTTGCGCGATCCGCCCGAAGCGGTTCGTTGAATTGCAAAAAAATAAATGGTTCGTGCAGAATTTTTTATGAATACGGACGATTTCCTCATAGCAATTTCCGCCGTTTTATGCTAATATGTTTTTACAGTATATAAGAACGAAGGAGGATTCTCATGTCTGAGCAAAATCTGCGGCCGATCGAGCATAACGTAGACGCTCCCGGCCAGCCGATCTCCGAAAAGAAGCGCAGAAAAAGAGAAAAGAATCTGATCTTCTATCCCCTCGGCACCATCGGGCGGGATATGATGTACTATCTCTTTAACAACTGCATTCTTACCTACATTCTCTTTACCAAAAAGCTCTCGAAAAGCCAGCTGCTCGCCGTTACGATCATCATGATCGCGGCGCGCGTATTCGACGCCCTCAATGATCCGATCATGGGCAACATCATCGAGCGCACACGGACGAAATGGGGCAAATTCAAGCCCTGGCTGCTCTCCGGCGTGCTCCTTACCTCGGTCGTCATCTATCTCGCGTTCAATACGAACCTGCAGGGCTGGTCGTTCATCACCTTCTTCGGAATTATCTATTTTGCCTACAGCATCACCTATACGATGCACGATATCTCCTACTGGGGCATGATCCCGGCGATGTCGCGCGACGCGGACCTGCGCAACCAGTATACCTCGCGGGCGACCTTCTTCGCCGGCGTCGGCTCCACCCTCGCCTCCGTTCTGATCCCGATCTTCACCGTCGGCGACAAAGCGATCGGCGGCAACGCTGCAACGGCCTACGGCGTGATCGCGCTGATCATCGCGCTTTTGGGTCCGCTCTTCATCCTCTTTACGGTCTTCGGCGCGAAAGAGCACCGCGGCGACGATATGGAGCCGAAAACGAAGCTCAATTTCCGCCGCATCACCCGTACGATCCGCCAGAACGATCAGCTGCGCTGGATGATCCTGATCTTCCTTCTGCAGCAGATCGCCAACTCCCTCGTCTTCGGCGGAATCGGCTCCTCGCTGATCTATTTCCGTTACGGCTACGCCGGCGGCTATTATTCGACCTTCTCGATGGTCGGCGTTGCGGCAACGGCCGTACTGATGCTGATCTATCCGGCGCTTTCGCGCAAGTTCACCCGCAGGCAGCTGATGAGCGCGCTGATGCTGATGGTCGTGATCGGCAGCGCGGTCGAGCTGCTCGGCGGCCTCGTTTTGCCCGCGGATTTCCTGAGCTTCATCGTGCTTACGATCGGCTACATGATCGTCAACCTCGGCCTCTACGGCTTCTATCTGATCATGATGATCTCGATCGTCAATACGGTGGAATACAACCAGCTCAAAACCGGCCACCGCAACGAGGCGATCATCGCTTCGATGCGTCCGCTGCTCACGAAGATGGGCTCCGCGCTCGTCGTTGCGCTGACGTATCTGACCTACATCATCTTCAGCGTTCTGGAAAAGACGAACGCGATCGCGGATTTCGAGCAGCAGACCCAGATGGGCGCGATCACCGAGGCCGAGCGCCTGACCGGGATCGAGGGCGTGATCTCTACCGTCCATTCCGGCCAGACCGCCGGGCTGCTCCTTGCAATGATTTTAATCCCGCTGGTCTTCGGGTTCGCTTCCTACCTGCTCTATCAGAGAAAGTACAAGCTCGACGAAAAAACCTACGAAGAGATCTGCAGTCAGCTGGAAGACCGCGCGCAGGCCGAAGAATAACGAATCTGCCAAAAGAAAAAGCATCCGCCGTAAAACGGATGCTTTTCTTTTTTTTGCCCGTTTTGCCAAATTGACGGTTGACACCGGGGCGGAAACCGGGTATACTGATCTTGTCAATACAAGTTAAAGGAGGAGACTGCCATGACGCCCGAAAACCAGGCAAAATTCGATGCAAAATGGAAACGCATCCGCGACGCGATCGCCTTAAAGGAGCCCGATATGGTTCCGATCGCGCCTTCCCCGGCGATCTACCCCTATCTCCACGCCGGCTATACGATGACACAGGTCATCTACGACGAGACGATGGAAAAAGCCTCCGCCGCGATGATCAAGTACCTCAAGGATTTTGATCCCGACAACGCGACCGTCCTCGGCAACTACGTCGCCGAAGGAAAGCTCATGGAGCTCCAGAGCCCCACGAACATGGCCTGGTCCGGAATGCCGGGCAACCCGATCGGCGACAATTCGATCCAGCAGTATATCGAGTTCCCGATCCTCCTCGACGACGAATTCGAGGAATTCTTCTCCGACAACGTCACCTGGCGCGTCCACAAGGAGCTTCCGCGCAATTCGAACCTCTTAAAACCGCTCGAAAACTTCCGCCTCGGCCGCGGAACGCTCGGCCTCGCCTCCGCCGTTTCGACGCCCGAAATGCGGGAAATGATCGAGAAGCTCTGGAAGATCAGCGACGGCTACAAGGCCCTTGCCGCCAAAAAAGCGGCCTTCAACCGTCAGATGGAGGAGCTCGGCTATCCGATCATCCGCGCCTCGGTAGGCGCCGCCGTCCCCTTCGATCACTACAGCGATTTCCTGCGCGGAACGCTGCTCTCGCTCTCCGATCTCTACGAGAACCCCGACGAAGTCCGCCGCTATATCGACGCGACCTTCGAGCAGACGATCGCCGCGATCAAGGCCTCGAAGGGCCGCGACGACGGCAAGCTCGTCTTCATGGCGCTGCATAAGGGCATGGACGGCTTTATGAGCGACGAGCACTACCGCGAATACTACTGGAGCCACCTGCAGAAGATCATCGAAGCGATCATCGAGGTCGGCAAGGTCCCCTACATCTTCACCGAGGGCAAGTACAATTCCCGCCTCGACTGCCTCGCGGAGGTCCCGGTCGGCAAGGTCTTCTACCACTTCGAGCAGGTCGATATGGCGCTCGCGAAGAGCAAGCTCGGCAAGGTCGCCTGCATCGGCGGCGGCTTCTCGCCCTATCTACTCAACTACGGCACCAAGCAGGAGGTCATCGACGAATGCAAACGCCTGCTCGACGTCTGCGCGCCCGGCGGCGGCTTTATCTTTGAGACGGCCTACGGCATGGACTACGCGAAGGACGAAAACGTATACGCCATGTTCGAAACCGTCCGCACCTACGGCAAATACTGATTTAATAAGAAAAAAATCCCCGCAAAAAAGGCTGGCTGCAAAAACGCAGTCAGCCT
>CACZON010000248.1 GCA_902782805.1 Oscillospiraceae bacterium | reverse complement strand
TCGGGCAGAATACGTTGACCAGCAGAAGATTCAGGCCGACGTATCTCCCCATCTTTTTATCGTAGCCGAAATAGATGAAGCTGAGGATCATGATCAGCATCAGTTCCTCGCCGAACGCCGACATCGCCGAGACGAACGCCGCAATGCCGCCCGTAATCGTGTTCTGAAGCCATTCGATCAGAGATACTTCACAACCGAAAGAGAACGTATTTCCAACTGAATTCATCGTTTCACATCCCAATCCTGTTCTTTTTTCCATTATAGCGCAGCGGCTTCGCCTTTTTCAAGGTCGCGCGAAAAAAATCCTCTGCCCCGGTTCGAGGCAGAGGATGGACCGTTTCCCGGCAATCAGAGGTCGAAGACCTGTTCCGTGAGCCAGCTCATGATGCCGTGTTCGTCGTGATAAGTGGGCACCCACGCCATGTGGTTCTGCGAGAAGAGCTCGGGATACGTCAGGTTCGGATCGGTCGCGATATCGTACTTTGCGAATTCCTCGGGGCTGTAGAGCGTCAGATGAACATTCTTGTTGCCCGCATCGCGCAGCGCGAGAACGCCGTCGACGATGTATTTATGACGATAGATCGTATGATCGACGTAAGCCGTTGCGATCCAGAGCTTCGACTTCGTAAGGCCTTTGAGGATGTTGAAGGTTTCAGGCGTCATCGAGGGGCAGATCGGAACCGCCGCCGCAAACAGATCGGAACCGACGCTCATCGCGCGCAGCGTGCCGGCGCCGCCCATCGACATACCGGTTACGTAGATTCTCCGGCGGTCGACTTTTCCTTCGGCGATCATGCCGCGGATCAGATCGCAGATCTCCGCGAGGTATTCGCGGTACCAGCCGAATTTACCCGTCTGATCGCTGTGTGCGAAATCCTGTTTGCCGAAGTTTCTGAGCGTCACGGAAAGATCGCGCTCGGGGGCCATCGGGGCCATGATATAGAAATCCGGATATTTCTGGGCGAACTGGCTGCAGCCGTAGTCCGCGGCGATATGGGTGATGTTGTCCGTGCCGCCGTTGCCGCCGCCGTGGAGGAAGAGGATCATCGGGCGCGGGCCGGAGGCCTTCGGCGTATAGATCCGGTAGAGGACGTTGCCTTCCTTGCGCGGCTCGAAAACTTCCATGCCCTCAACGCTCTCCTCGTCCATCTCCTTGCGGGTGTAACGGTCGGCGCCTACGGTCAGGGTCCAGTTTCCGCGGTAGTTGAATTCTTCGGGCGTGATCAGCAGGCTGCCGTCCTTTTCTTCAACGCTCTTGACCGGAACGAAGAAGGGATCTTTGCCGCGCGGCGCGAGCTCGAGCGTGATCTCAGAGAGCGATACCGGGTCGTGGGCGATCGAAAAGCTCTTGCCCGTCCAGCCGTGATCCGGAACGTAGGAATAAGAAATGTTTTTCGCCATAAATAATCCTCACTTTCAAATTCGGGTGATTTTGCCGAACTTTTCGGCGTTTTCTCCTGTTTTTATCATACCATACCGCCCCGTTTTGTCAAGTTTTTTCACCTTGCTCCAAGCGGTTTGCTTTTCTGCGCAAATCTTAACGCGCCTGCCTTGAAACGAAAAACGGCCGATATTCGAAGGAAAGCGGGATTTCGGTCCCCTGGCCGTCGGAAGCAACGGTTTTTCCGTATTCTTTGCGCAAAACCAGGCAGCACCGCTCGAAGGAAAGCGAAATTCCCATCAGTTTCGCGGGCGTATCCGTCAGCGCGGCGAACACTTCGTTTTCCGGGACGCCGGCGCCCAAAAGCCCCGAAAGGATATGGAACTCGTCGCGCAGGAAGCTGCGCGGCGTCTTATAGGAAAGAATGAAAAAATCGCAGCCGAGCGTATCAAAACGCATCCCCTGCTCGCGCGCTCTGAAAAATACGTCCCATTTGAAATGATAGCCTCCGTAGCCCATATCAAAAAGAACGCCGCGTTCGCGCGCCGCGAGTACTTCCTCGAAGACGCGGCCGTTTTGATCGAGGATCGTATGCTCCTGACCGGAAAACGGATGGGTGACGATATCGCCGGGGCGGAGCATCTGCGCCGTTTCCCGCGCGGAAATGCACTGCCCGGAAATATGGACCATCACGCGCGTTGAGGAAAGCTCCGCCGCCTGCACCGCAAGGTGCAGCAGCGCGCGGTCGGTCGCTTCGCTTTTGTAGGGGAGCCAGCCGAGGTGCACTTTTACGCCGAGCGCACGGTTCACGTGTCCGCGCAAAAACTTCGCAAGCGCCGGAACGTCGATTTTTTCCGGCGGCGTTGCGGTTTTCAGCGGGAACCCGGAGATTCCCTCCGGCAGAAGATGAATGAAGGAGCGAACCTCGAGCGGACACGTTGAAAACCAGCGATCCGCCGCTTCGAAAGAATCGATTCCGTAGGTACCGCAATCGACCGCCGCGATGATCCCGTCTTCGGCAAAACGCTCCGGACGCACGCCGAATTCGCCGAGCGAAGGCGGCGCCCAGAGATGGGTATGAAAATCAACGATCCCGGGCAGGATCAGATCGTCGTCGCGCAGCTGCAGCGTTCGATCCTCCCCCGCCCGATCGGCAAGAATCAGCTCGCGGTTCTCCGTGAACGCTCCGCCGATCCACTTTTTTCCGCCTTTGAGCAGTATCGCCGCCATGGTTTTCCTCCTTTTTGAATCGTTATCAAAATAAAACGGCACAGCCGTTTCTATGCTGTGCCGCGGTTTTCGGGTTCAGATACTGAGATCCGGTTTGTTGTCGCGCTGATAGGAGCACCAATTGCCGTTTTCGATCAGCTCTTCACGCGCGAGAACGGTCAGGAGCCGCTCCGTCTGGCCCTGTTCCAGCAAAAGCGCGGACATCTTTTCGTAAAAGCGTTCCATTTTCCGGTGATCGGAGCGCGTCCGGGAAAGAGAAAGCCTCCCGTAGAAATTCGCGATAAAGAGCGTTACGGCCGAGATCGTCCCCAGGAGGATCTTCAAAACCGTCCGCCAGCTTTCAACGCCGGCGACCGAAATGCTCGGCGCAAAGATCAGCGCTCCGCAGAGCAGCTCGAAGATCACCGCCGCGACATAGAGCGTTACGCTGAGGATCAGCGCGGTATGGACGATGCGGTCGCTGACGGCGAGCTTTTTCAGCGATTTCTTTCCGGCGTCACGGTGGTATTGCCGCTGAGCCTCGACCCAGCAGGAGCGGATATCGATTTTTTCCTTCGGCGGCGGAGCGATTTCGAGCGCACAGAGCGCGCAGAGGATCCAGGCGGTTTCCTCCTGCTGCGACCACGGAAGCAGCTCGGAAACGAGGACGCGGCTGCCGCCGAGACGCAGATAGATCTGCACCCGCAGACATTCCGCCAAAACGCGGAATTCAAGATAGCGCCGATGGGAATCCGAGCGGGCCGCAAAGCGGAGCAGCCCCCAGGCGCACAGGAGCATCACGCCGCAGACAAGGATCATCCAGATCGCCTCGGCTTCATCATACATCAGGAACGCAAAGGTCAAAAGCGCGCCGGCTGCGGCCAGAAGCGCCAACGTTCGCCGAAAGCGCCTTGCGTGATCCATGCTCAGCGTTTCTGCCGCCTGATCGACCGTTTCCATGCGCAAAAGGCAGGCGTCTTTCGGTGCGTTTTCGGGAAGAACCAGCGCCGGCGAGAGGATCGCGTCTTTTGCGAGGCGATTGAAATCGTCCGTTTTCAAAAGGATATCGTCGATCTCTTCGCGGGAGCCGAGAACGGAAACCGCGCCGGCCGTACGGTCCTGGCGGTCCCCCCGCGGGGTGTAGATATGGAGAATCGCTTCGTTGCGCCCGGAGCGCAGCGCGATCCCTACCGCGGGATCGTAATTTCCGCGGAGCGCAAAATCGACCGTCGCCGCCGTTCCGCAGGTACTCGGGCCGGGGTTCCCGTCCCAGAGGGCCAGAAGAACGTGACTGTGGGCGGCGATATAGATCCCCGCCCGGCGATAGCATAATTCGCGATCTTCGCCGTTATCCGGCAGGTTTTCGGCGTCCGGCGCTTCGAAGATCTGCTGCGCGGCGGCGCAGACGCGCGCAAAATGAGCCCGTTCGGCGGCGGAGAAATCGCGTTCGTACTTCTCCGGCGCCATCGGAAGCGCGGCGACAAGCGGGATATTCAGCTCCAGCGCCGCGTCGGCACAGAGAAGATCCGCCCCCTCGCAGAGCGCGTTGAGCATGAGAAGCGGCGAATTCGGGCAGCGCTCACGCAGGCGGATCAGCTCGCTGACGACCGCCTGATAGATCGCCGCGCGGTCCTCCTGCCGGATTTCCCGGTGACCGGTCACGCCCACGACGATGGGGATGGATTTCTCTGTGTCCATTTTCCTGTTCCAGCTTTCTGTTTGTTTGCTCCTGCCGCAGCAGTTCCATGCCGGGCAGCGCACCTGCTCCTGTCTGCGGAGAACCCTGCGCGGCAAAAACGCAGGCTGCGGAGATCAGCAGCGATTGCCGGGCATTCAAGCCCGCTCCCCCCACAAAAGAACCCTGCGTTACAAAAGATCGTGGCGGAGCGGGAGAAGCTCGTCAAAAGCTTTTTTGAGGGTCGGATCCCAAAGATCCCACCAATGGCCCACGCCGGGGACTTCTTCCTCGTAGACGTCGCAGCCCTGCTCCCTGAGGAACTTGACCGAGCGGATCGAGCCTTCGCGCGCGATATCCTTTTCGCCCCAGATCATAAAGAACTTCGGGAGCTTTTTGCCTTCGGCGATATCGCGTTTGAGGATCTCGCAGTTTTCTTCCATCTCGTCGGGCTTATGCGGCGGCATCGGCATTCCGGTATTGATGCGGACGCGCGGCTTTTCGTCCTTCGGGCGGACGTTGAAGGAGCCGGCGGACATTGCAAGGACCGCGGCATAGTTCTCCGGATAGCGGATCGCGATCTTCTGGGCGCCGTTGGAACCCATCGAAAGGCCGCCGATGAAATTGTCCTCGCGTTTATCGGAGAACGGGAAGATATTGCGCAGGATATTCGGCAGCTCTTCACCGATATACTGGCACATCTTCATGCCGGGATCGAAGTCGTCGTAGTTCATATTGTAGCCGCAGGGCATAACCACGGCGAGCATATGATCGTAGGCATAGCGGACGATATTCGAATAGGAGATATAGTCCCAGTCGTTGCCGTTGCCGCCGTTTAAGAGCCAGAGTACCTGGTACTTTCTGCCGACGGGGAAGATTTCGTCGCGTTTTCCGTCGGCGATATCGTAGGGTGAATAGAACGGAAGGATGACCATGACGTCGGTTTTCATCCGAAGGCATCCGGAAGATAAATTCATGCTGATGACTGCCATGTTTATTCTTCCTCCTTTCCGGGGATAATGGGCGCATGCTTTAAGGGAAGCCATTCTTTGAGCGCTTTGCGCAGGGTCAGATCCCAGAAATCCCATTCGTGCTTATAGCCGGGGACCTCTTCCCAGAAGTATTCGAGGCCCATTTTATCGTAGAAGCGAAGCGCTCTGCGGACGTCGTGAATGATCATATCTGCGCCGCCGCAGGTAAAGAACAGTTTCGGCAGGGCGGCCTTTTTCTCCGGATCCTTCAGGATCTCGTAGATCGGGATCGCCATCTGGACGTCGCGCTTCGGCTCTTCGATCTTCGGATATTCGGAGAGGTCTTCGTCGTTTACAACTTTTTCAAGGAAACCGGCGACCCACTTGTCTTCCGCGCGGTGCATCCGGATCCCGGAGCCGCTCATCATCAGCGCGGCGCCGTAGAGCTCGGGATGGAGAACGGCGCATTTCATCGCGCCGCCGGAACCCATCGAATTTCCCGCAACGAAGTTATCCTCGCGTTTTGGGGAAATCGGCAGGATGCTGCGGCACATTTTCACGAGTTCTTCCGTCACGTAGGAGAAATAGAGCCCGCCGTTCTGGATGTATCCGTCGGTGAAGAAGGCATCGTTGTCCTCGGGCAGGATCACGGCGATCTTGTTCTCCTCGGCATAGCGGCAGATATTCGTATTCTGGATGAAATCGTTGCAGTCGTCGGTACCGCCGTGCAGGAGCCAGAGCACCTGATAGAGCTCTTTATCGCGCTTTTCGTAGCGGACCGGCCGGCCGGTCGGCAGGATCACGTTGACTTTGGTATGAATTCCCAATAAAAGTGAATGGAAATTCAGCTTCATTACAACCATTTTTGAGAGATCTCCTTTCCGTACTGTAGTTTCTGTTTGTATTATATCATCCTGCGGGAAAAATGAAAAGACGGACGAACGATTTTTGAAAAAGAAAAAGCGCCTTGGGCAGAACCGAAAGCGCTTTTTTCATATTTAACCGAGTCTTTTCCCGCAGCCGGAGCAGAAATGATCGAACCCGGGGCGGTACCGGCGGCCGCATTCGGTACAGAAAGCGACTGCGGCGGAAGGATCCGGAGCATTCTGCGCAGGCGCCGCGGTATTGCTCTGGGGCGGGACCGGCGCGCCGATCGCGCGGTAGTAGCCTTCAACGATCGCCTGATTTGCCGCCTCCTGAGAGGTATAAACGGGCGAACCGTCCGGATAGATCGCAAAAATCTCGTTGTGACGCTGCGGCTTACGGCAGGTCGGGCAGTAAACGAAGCCGTTCGGATACCAGGAACGATAGCCGAGCTGGCGGTCCGTATAGACGATCTCGGTTCCGCAGTAGGGACAGCGCATACGGTAGGTATATCCGCTCGTCCAGAGCGCGCGTTTATAGGACATTTCGATTCCCCCGCTTTCTTTCGTTCGATTCGATGATTACGCCTTGAACAAGCTGTGGAGATTGCAGTAGGCGTAAACGGCCTCCACCTCGTCTCCCTCGCAGATCGAGAAACAGACCTTCGGCGGTTCGCCGGGGCTGAGGGCTTTGCGCTGATTGCCGAATTTCGTTTTGAGCGAGACCCATTCGATATAGTGCTCGGGGAGCATCGGATGCTCCGCGGCGCCGACCGTAACGAAAACCTTGTTCTCCCGAACCTCGTAGACCGGAACGTGCTTTTCAACCGCGCCGTCGCTCTCACCGGGGATGATCTCCTCCATCGGGACGCCGCAGCACATCACGGGGCAGCCTGTTTTTTTGACGATCGCGATCATCTGACCGCAGCGCGAGC
>CACZON010000247.1 GCA_902782805.1 Oscillospiraceae bacterium | reverse complement strand
TCCGGTAGTCTCTCTCGTGGAAATAACCCCATTCGATACAGCATTCCCCGCCGTCGGAAAGCGTAAAGCCGTAGCCGATAAAACCGCCCTCAACCCGAATGTATTCCGCCTCGGATCCGTCAAAAGGAGAAACGAGATGATAGAGCGGCGCGTATTTTGCGAGCCCGTAGAGTGCGGCAATCTCTTCGAGCTGTTCATAATTCCGGAGATAAACGGCTTCCTGGAATTCCGCGCAGGTTTGTTCGACGCCGGTGTCCGCGTTTTTGATCGTTTTGATCTCAACTTTTTCCTGACCTTTCTGCCAGTAAATCAGTTCTTCATGATTTGCCGGAGTTTCTCCGGATTTCGGCATCCCATCGCAGCCGCCAAAGATCAGGCAAAGCGATAATGCCGCGGCGAGAATTGTTTCCTTTATTCTATGTTTCATTCCGATCCTCCAAAGCAAAAAAGGCATCGAATCATATTTTCCGGATCATCGATTATTCTGATTGAATTATAACATGCAATTGTATCAAAGTTGTATCAAATATGCTGTTTTTTCTTATTTAAATAAATAAAATTCGGGATTATTTCTTTCTCGCAGGCCAAAAGAATTCCGTTACGGCTAAATACCGTATTTTCAAAGCAAGAATTATATGGTATACTGAACGCAAAGAAGGATCCGCACCGCAAATCAAAAGAATCAATAGCCGAAAGGAGTTTTTTCGCATGATTTATTACGTCAACGCAAACGCCTCCCGCGACGGAAACGGAAGCCGCGAGATGCCCTTCAGACGGATCAACGACGCCGCGAAGATCGCCCTGCCCGGCGACGAGATCGTCGTTGCCCCGGGTGTCTACCGCGAATACGTCAATCCGCAGCACGCAGGCACCGAGGAAAACCGCATCGTCTACCGCTCGGAAAAAGCGCTCGCCGCCCGGATCACCGGCGCCGAGGAGCTCAAAGGCTGGACGCCCTACCGGGAAAACGTCTGGACCGCGCGCGTTCCCAACAGTATTTTCGGATCTTACAATCCCTATACCGAACGGGTCTGCGGCGACTGGTATTTTTCTCCCTCGATCCGCCATACCGGCTCGGTGTATCTGAACGACCGGATGATGTACGAGACCGATACGCTCGAAGAATGCATCGCCGGAGCGGCCGATCCCTGCGCCTGGAACGAAGAGGAATCGAAGTATAAATGGTATACCGAGCAGGACGGCGACGAAACCGTGCTCTACGCGAACTTCCGCGGTAAGGATCCGACGAAAGAAACCGTTGAGATCGCCGTTCGCCGCAATGTTTTCATGCCGGACAAAACGGGCGTCGGCTACATCACCGTCAGCGGCTTTAAGATCGACAAGGCAGCCACCACCTGGGCGCCGCCCGCTGCCTACCAGGACGGCATGATCGGCCCGCACTGGAGCCGCGCCTGGATTATCGAGGACTGCGAAATCTGCAACAGCAAATGCTGCGGCATTTCCCTCGGCAAATATCTCGATCCGGAAAACAACATGTATTTCTACACGAAGCACGTCAAGAGCCCGACCCAGATGGAGCGCGACGCGGTCTGCCGCGGTCAGTATCACGGCTGGCTCAAGGAAAAAGTCGGCGGCCATATCATCCGCCGCTGTGAAGTCCATCACTGCGAACAGACGGGCATCGTCGGCAGAATGGGCGGCGTCTTCTCGACGATCGAGGATTGCCATATCCACCATATCTGCAACTCCCAGCAGCTCGGCGGCGCCGAAACGGCCGGCATCAAGCTCCACGCCGCGATCGACGTAACCGTTCGCCGCAACCATATTCACGACTGCATCCAGGGCGTTTGGTTCGACTGGCAGGCCCAGGGCGCGCGCATCACGCAGAACCTCATGCATGACAACATGCCGCCCGAGGGACGCGAGCACGCGCGCGGCGCGATGTTCAGCACCGACGTGTTCATCGAAGTCGGCCACGGCCCGACGCTGATCGACAACAACCTCCTTTTATCGAAGGCTTCGATCACGATCCCGAGCGAAGGCATCGCCGTCGTTCACAATCTGATTCTCGGCTCGTTCGGCCTGATCAACTCCGGCGTCGATTCCGTCGTCAACGGGCAGCGTGAGCCGCGCTATACGCCCTATCATATCCGCCACCGCACCGAGGTTGCCGGCTTTATGACGATCCTCCACGGCG
>CACZON010000246.1 GCA_902782805.1 Oscillospiraceae bacterium | reverse complement strand
TATGCCATGAGCGTGATCATGTCGCGCGCGATCCCGGAGATCGACGGCTTCAAGCCTTCTCACCGCAAGCTTCTGTATACGATGTACAAAATGGGTCTGCTCGGTTCCCAGCGGACCAAGAGCGCCAATATCGTCGGCCAGACGATGAAGCTCAATCCCCACGGCGAAAGCGCGATCTACGACACGATGGTTCGCCTGAGCCGCGGCTACGAAGCGCTGCTGCACCCCTATATCGATTCCAAGGGAAATTTCGGCAAGTTCTATTCGCGCGATATGGCCTGGGCGGCTTCGCGTTATACGGAAGCGCGGCTCGACGATATCTGCAACGAGCTGTTCGCCGATATCGACAAGGACACCGTCGATTTCGTCGACAATTACGACAACACGATGAAGGAGCCGGTCCTCCTGCCGGCGAGTTTCCCGTCCGTTCTGGTCAATTCCAATACGGGCATCGCCGTAGGCATGGCAAGCTCGATCTGCCCCTTTAACCTCAGGGAAATCTGCGAGACGACGATCGCCCTGATCCGCGACGAGCATCATGTGATCCGCGCAACGATGCCCGCGCCGGATTTCCCGGGCGGAGGCGCGATCATCCTCGATCCGCAGGCGATCGATCAGGTCTACGAAACGGGGCGCGGTGGGATCCGCGTACGCTCGAAATACGCCTACGACAAGGCAAACAACTGCATCGATATTACCGAGATCCCGCCTTCGACCTCGGTTGAAATCATCGTAGAGCGCGTCGTTGAACTCGTCAAGCAGGGCAAGATCCGGGAAATCGCCGATATCCGAGACGAAACCGGCCTGCAGGGCCTGAAAATCACGATCGATCTCAAACGCGGTACCGATCCGGAAAAGCTGATGGCGAAGCTCTTCCGCCTCACAACGCTCGAGGATACGTTTTCCTGCAACTTCAATATTCTGATCGCGGGCGTTCCGAGGGTGCTCGGAGTGCGCGATATTCTCGATGAATGGATCGGCTTCCGAATCGAATGTGTCCGCAGAAGAACGTACTACGATCTGCAGAAAAAGAAAGAACGCCTGCATCTCTATCTCGGCTTGCAGACGATCCTGCTCGATATCGACAAGGCGATCAAAATTATCCGCGAAACAGGAGAAGAGGCGGAGGTCGTTCCCAATCTGATGATCGGATTCGGGATCGATCAGGTTCAGGCGGAATACGTCGCAGAGATCCGCCTGCGTCATCTCAACCGCGAATACATCCTCAAGCGCACGGAAGAAACCGGAAAGCTCAAGGAAGAGATCGAAGACCTCGAAGGACTGCTCAAGAGCCGTTCGCGCATCAAAACGGTGATCATCCGCGAGCTCGAGAACGTGATCGCCAAATACAGCCAGCCGCGCCGCACCGAAATCATCTACGCCGATGAGATCGAGCAGGAAGCGCCGCAGGAGGAGCTTCCCGATTACGCGGTCAACTACTTCTTTACGAAGGAAGGCTACTTCAAGAAGATCACGCCGCTCTCGCTGCGGATGGGCGGCGAGCAGAAGCTCAAGGAAGAGGACGCGATCGCCCAGTCGGTTGAATCGACCAATAATTCCGATCTGCTCTTCTTCTCCGACAAAGCGCAGGTTTACAAGGCGAAGGGAAGCGATTTCGGCGATACGAAAGCGAGCGTTCTGGGAGATTATATCCCGGCAAAGCTTACCTTCGATCCCGGCGAAAGCGCCGCCTATATGGTCGTAACGCAGAAATACGAGGGATATATGCTCTTCGTCTTCCAGAACGGAAAAGCCGCGAAGGTGGAGCTTTCCGCCTACCAGACGAAGAACAACCGCAAAAAGCTGATCGGCGCCTACAGCGACAAGGAACCGCTCGCGGCGATCCTTTACCTGCCGTCTGATCAGGATATCATCCTTCGCTCTTCGGCGGGGAGGGTGCTGCTCATCAACTCGGCGCTGATCACGCCGAAGGTCACCCGCAGCACGCAGGGCGTTGCGGTCATGACGCTCAAACGCGGTCAGACCGTTCGTTCGGCAGAACTTTACGGAGGCGGTCTTTTCAAGAATCCGAACCGGTACCGCAAGAATATTCCGGCCACCGGCGCGCTGCTTTCTCAGGAAGACGCGGAAAGTCAGCAGATCAAGCTGATCTGATCCGAACGGCGCAAAAAAGCCGCCCTCTGATCTTTCAGGGCGGCTTTTCGGGAAGCTTGAGGGCGCAAACGCATCTTCCTGATCGCTTCCGAAGATAGTATTGCGTCAAATCCGCCGATTATGCAAAAAAGTTCTTGCAAACTGCGGATTTTTGTGATACAATAACCTTTGCTACTGATTTGTAAGTTTAGGAGGAATCCCTGATGACAGCCATTCAGGTTATTTTCGGTATTATTCTGATCGTCTTCTCGATCGCGATCGTATTCGTCGTCATTCTGCAGCAGGGCAACCAGCAGAACGTCGGCGCGATTTCCGGCGGCGCCGATACGTTTTTCTCGAAGAACAAAGCCCGCTCGATCGACGCGTTCCTTGCGAAGTGGACGAAGATCATCGCGATCGGCTTCTTCGTACTCGTAATCGCGATCAATTCGATTCTTTATTTCACCTGATTCTAAAGTAAAGCAAACGGAAGCTTTCGTTTCGAAAGCTTCCGTTTTTTACGTTTCGGCGGTTTGTTCGAGGAAGGAATCAAGCTCCCGCGCAAGGCGCGCGACCGGCAGGCCGACGATATTCGGGTAATCGCCGCGGATTCCCCGCACGAAAAGCACGCCCTTGCCCTGGATCGCGTAGGAACCGGCTTTGTCGGTATACTCGCCGAGGTCGAGGTAGCGCTCGATCTCCCGTTCGCTCAGGCTGTAAAAGTCGACCTCGCTCGTTTCGGAGAAACTGCGTTCGATCTTTCCGCAGACGAGCGCGCAGCCCGTGATCACGCGGTGCGTTTTTCCGGACAGCAAAGAGAGCATCCGTTTGCCGTCTTGGCGCCCCTTCGGCTTTCCGAGAATCTTCCCGCCGATCACAACGACCGTATCGCAGCCGATCACAACGGCGCCGGGATACCTGCGCGCAACGTCGCGGGCTTTTAAAAGCGCGAGCGCAAGCGGTACTTCTTCGACCGGCGTGTTCGGATCGACGGTTTCCTGTGCGCCGGAGGGAATGATCTCGATTTCATGCTCGATCGCGGCGATCAGCTCTCTGCGGCGCGGGGAAGCGGAGGCGAGGATGATGCGTTTCGGTTCCAAAGTTCTTCAGCTCTTTTCGCAGGATTTCGCTTCCATTGTAATTCGAAAACCCGTTGATGTCAACCGAAGCGCGCAAAGGAGCGTTCGTCGCCGGTGAAACGGTTGCAAAAGCCGCAAGTCTTTGATATAATAAAATAAATATTGGGTTTTGGAAGTGACAAGATGAGCCTGATCGTGATCGAAGGACTTGACGGCAGCGGAAAAGCAACGCAGACGAGCCTTCTCTATGAGGCGCTTTCCGAACAATACGAGGTTCGCAAGATCTCCTTCCCGGATTATGACGAGCCTTCTTCCGCGTTGGTAAAGCTGTATCTTTCCGGCGCGTTCGGCGAGGATCCGAACGCCGTCAATCCGTACGCCGCTTCCTCGTTCTACGCGGTCGACCGCTACGCGAGCTATAAGAAATTCTGGGAGAACGATTATCTCTCCGGTAAAGTGATCCTTGCGGACCGGTATACGACCTCGAATATGATCTATCAGGCGGAAAAGGTCGCGTTTGCCGAACGCGAAGCTTTCATCCGCTGGATCCGCGAGTTTGAATACGGAAAGCTCGGGCTTCCGAAGCCGGATCTCGTTTTATACCTCGACATGCCGCCCGAGATTTCGCAGAAGCTCATTTCGGGCCGCTACAAGGGCGATGAAGCCCGAAAAGACATTCACGAAAGGAATTTGACGTTTTTGAAAAAATGCCGTGAAAACGCGCTTTTCGCGGCAAAGGCGGATTCCTGGAAGATCATCCGCTGCTACGAGGGGGAAGATCCGCTGCCCCCTGAGAATATCCGGGCAACGATCCTTAAAACCGTTTCGGAGGCGCTTTTTTAAC
>CACZON010000245.1 GCA_902782805.1 Oscillospiraceae bacterium | reverse complement strand
CCGGTCACCCGGCCATTCTCCGTCACGACTTCCTTCGGTCCCCAGCCGTTTTGAACCGCAATGCCTTCCTCTTTCGCTTCGGCAACTTCGTCGTCCGCCGCGGGCATCTCGTTCTCGCCCTCGAGGCAGAGCATCGTTACCTTGCCCTGCGTGGTGCGCAGCGCCGTGCGCGCAACGTCGACCGCGACGTTGCCGCCGCCGACCACGACGATATCGCCCGAAAGCCGGGTTTCCGGATCGAGCGAGACGCGCCGCAGGAACGAGACGCCGGATTCAACGCCCTGCGCGTCCTCGCCGGGCACGCCTGCGGCTCTGCCGCCCTGCAGCCCGATTGCGAGGTAGAAGGCCTTGTAGCCCTCGGCGCGCAGATCGGCGATCGTTTTATCCTTTCCGATCTCCACGCCGCAGCAGAATTCCACGCCCATTTTGTCGAGCACGGCGATCTCCGCTTCGAGAACGCTTTTTTCGAGGCGGAAATTCGGGATGCCGTTGACGAGCATGCCGCCGCGCTTCGCTTCTTTTTCAAAAACGGTCACGTCGTAGCCGCGTTTTCTCAGGTAGTACGCACAGGAGAGCCCCGCCGGGCCGGAGCCGATCACGGCCATTTTGAAATCCGGGCCCCAGAGCTTTCCCTCGTCGTTTTCGCAGACGGGGACAAAGCGGTTTTCTTCGGAAAGCTCCTGCGCGGCGATGAATTTTTTGATTTCGTCGATCGCGAGCGGCTCGTCGATCGTCCCGCGCGTGCAGGCGTCTTCACAGCGGCGGTTGCAGATCGCGCCGCAGACGGCCGGCAGGGGGTTATCCTGCTTGATCAGCTCGAGCGCCTCGCGGTATCTGCCCTCGAGCGCCATCTTGATATAGCCCTGGATCGCAAGATGCGCCGGGCAGGCGGTTTTGCAGGGGGCCGTGCCGCTTTCGTAGACGTTGATTTTTGCGTCTTCGCGGTAGTTCGGGTTCCATTTTTCCGCGCTCCATTTATGGCGGTCCGGCAGCAGCGAAAGCGGATATTCCACCTCGGTGCCGTCCTTTTTGCAGAGCTTCTGGCCGAGCTTCGCCGCGCCGACCGGGCAGACCTCCACGCACTTGCCGCAGGCTACGCACTTGGTCTTGTCCACATGCGCGCGGTAGGCCGAGCGGGACAGGTTCGGGGTATTATAGAGCTGCGAGGTGCGGATCGCGTTGCAGACGCCGGGGGCGCAGTTGCAGATCGCAACGATCTTCTCCTCGCCGTCGATGTTCGTGATCTGATGGACGAAGCCGTGATCCTCGGCGCGTTTGAGGATCTCGAGGACCTCGTCGTAGGAAATGTAGCGGCCCATTCCGCGGTCGACGCAGTATTCGGCCATATCGCCAACGCCGATGCAGAATTCGCCGTTGATCTCGCCGGAGCCCTCGCCGCGCATGGTCTGCTGCTTGCGGCAGGTGCACTGGCCGACGGAATATTTATCGTATTTGTTGAGCCAGTGGCTGATGTGCTCCACGTCT
Organism: Oscillospiraceae bacterium; assembly: GCA_902782805.1. Classification (GTDB taxonomy): domain Bacteria; phylum Bacillota; class Clostridia; order Oscillospirales; family Acutalibacteraceae; genus RUG612. The sequence goes on along the minus strand of CACZON010000245.1, from coordinate 1,216 downwards.
GCGGACTGGTTCTCGTGTTCGATCGCCTTTTCCACGGGGATCACGTGCATCCCGACGCCGGAGCCGCCGAGCGGGATCATGTTCGTAACGTTTTCGAGCGGCATCTGGGTCATCAGGTTGAAGAAGGTCGCCATCTCCGGATGCTCTTCGGTCAGCTTGTCGTTCATCATCATGAATTCCGCCGAGCCGGGAACGAAGATCGGAACGTTGTACTGCTTATGACGGTCCTCGTTTTCGCGGTTCATCTCGAGCATGCCGACCCAGCAGAGGTGGTCGATCATCTTCTGCGCGTCTTCAAGGGACATCTGATTGCGCTGCGCGATCGTTTCGGCGTCGTAGGCGACGCGCGTCTTTTTGAAGCTCAGGAGGAACTTCACTTCTTCCTTCGTCAGGACCGCGTCGAGCGCCCAGTATTCGGGATCGTCGACCTTCATGGTGCGGGTGTATTTGACGAGGTAACGGTCGGTAATCATCGTACCGAGCTTGAGGATCAGCTTGCGCTTTTCGGGATCGGCGGCTGCGTAGTCGTGCTTCTGCCTGAAATCCCGTTCGTTGGTCATCCGGTTTTTCTGCTCTTTCATGCTCTCTTTCCTTTCCAGCTTGCAACTGCGTTTTTGAGGTAGCCGATCCATTCGTCAACGCCTTCTCCGGTTTTTGCGGAAAGCTTGATGACGCGGATCCCGGGATTGAGTTTGCGCGCGCGCTCGACGCAGCGGTCGAAATCGAAATCGAAATACGGCGCGGCGTCGATTTTGGAGATGATGAGGACGTCGCTTTCGCGGAACATCAGGGGGTATTTCAGAGGTTTATCGTCGCCCTCGGGGGTGCTGAGGATCATGACCTTGAGCCCGGCGCCGGTATCGAATTCCGCCGGACAGATCAGATTGCCGACGTTTTCGAGGAAGATGAGATCGAACCGGTCCCAGCCGAGCGCTTCAAGGCCGGTGCGCGTCATGCCCGCGTCCATATGGCACATCCCGCCGGTATGGACCTGGATCGCCGCGGCGCCCGCTTTTTCAACGCGGACGGCGTCCACCGAAGAATCGACGTCCGCTTCGAGCACGCCGATCTTCATCGAGGCGGAAAGCGCCCCGATCGTGCGCTCGAGCAGCGTCGTCTTCCCCGCGCCGGGCGACGCCATCAAATTGATCAGCAGCGTCCCGCCGCCGCGCATCTCTTCGCGCAGCTCCTGCGCGTCGCGGTCGTTCGACGCCGT
>CACZON010000244.1 GCA_902782805.1 Oscillospiraceae bacterium | reverse complement strand
GGTCAGAATCGCCGAACGGCTTCGTCCGGATGTATCGGAGGACCTGATCGAGGGCCTTGCCGCCGTAGCCGCGCCCCTGTTGGGAGGCGTCGATCATCATGTGCCAGATATCGTACTCGGGAACGTCGTAATCGTAGATCACCATAACGTATCCGACGATTTTATCTCTCGCGTAGATCGTAAACGGCCGGCACTGATTCCGGTAGTCGTACGCCTGCGCAAAGCTGCGGATCGGATGAGAAACGTACCGCTCCTGCCCCGGCGCAAGCCTGAGCGCAAACGCGTCCAGAATGCTTCTTCCGTTATGGCTCTCAGTTCTGGCATTGCTTTCTCCGAAACAGCAGGATCCGAACGTTCAATCCGATCCCGTAATGTAAATATACGTATTCTCCGTTAAATGCCGCAGGATAAACACCATCTCTTCCCGCCCGACCGCAACGCATCCCGCGGTTGGGTATCCGTTTTCGCAATGCAGGAAAAACGCGGAACCGGCGCCGGGCGTCCCTTCGCTGTTATACGCGATCCAGACCGCGTACGCGTAGGAATTCGTGTATTCGATCAGGTGCTCGTCGTCCGGTGTCGGCTCGTACGCAACGTCGCGCGTGCTTATAAACTGGTTGTAATAGGGAGAATCCGAATCGCCGACCCAGTAATGCGTATCGTCGACCTGCGTATATCCGACCGGGCAGCCCGGATCCGGGTTCACACCGAACGCGAACTGCAGCGGATAGAGCCCCGCCGGTGTTCTGGTACTCCAGGCGTTCGCCTGGCCGACGCCTTCGCGGCCGACGAACGCGCTGCAGGAGAGCTGCAGCTCAAATCCGTTCTCTCCGCGTCCATAGAACTGCAGCTCGCCGTAGCTGCCGCTTGCAGAAACGCAGGCAACGGCATCGGCGTCCTCCGGTAAAGAAACCGGAAAACCTTCCGGAACCTCCGGCGGTTCTTCCTCAGGCGGTTCTTCCTCAGACGGTTCTTCTTCGGAAGGCTCTTCCTGCGGCGGCCTATCCTCCGGCGGTTCATCCTCTGAAGGTTCTTCTTCAGACGGTTCATCCTCCGGCGGCTCTTCCTCCGATGGTTCATCCTCTGAAGGTTCTTCTTCCGGCGGCTCTTCCTCCGACGGTTTTGTCTCGGGCGGCACCGCAGGTTCTTCACCGGAAGGAAGCAGCATATTCCGGATCCAGGCGATATAATCTTCCCGGCGCTTTTCGGTTGCAGCGGGATCCTCGCCCTCCGGAACAATCCAGTATTCCGATATATAGCTCGAATACAGGGCTTGCCAGGGCGTAATGACGATCCTGTCCTCGTCGATTCCGTAGGAGGAAAGAATCGCCCTCATCTCCTGCGCATCGGCGCCTTTCAGATTCAAGAGCTCTTCCTCCGTTTTTTCCCGGTTCGTACCGGGCAGCAAACCGAAGGAATAGCTGCCCGGCGCCATCTGCCAGACGTAGACTTCCAGACCTTTGTCCGTTGGGAGCCCGAAATATTCCGGGTATTTTTCTTTCAGATCGCTCAGCTCGTCGGAACCCGTTCCCCAGATTTCTTCTTTCGAATAAAACCTGGCGGTGATCAGCACGTCTTTTTGAGGCATTATGAAAGAATACCCATGGTAATCGCTGTCATCATGCGTTTTTGCAAGCTCCTGCCCATCCGCATAGACATGGATATCGGCGTCATAAAGGACTTCCGTCTTTATTTCCACCGTTTCTCCGGCGGTCGCTTCCTTTGGCGCGCTTGTAAAATGGCCGGCCGCATCGCCGAGCTCATATCGGATCGCATAGCGCTCCGGTGCAGAACTTTCCTGCCCGGATGCCGTTTCCCCCGGGGATTCGGTTTTGCCTTCGTTTGCGCAGGAAGTCACCGCTAGCGCAAAAATCAAAAGCACGAGGATTGCTGCGATTCTTCTCATATTTTGCCTCCGAAAGATCAAAGATCGTGCGCCGCGGGCGCTTATAACCGCCGGCAGTCTGTTCGCAAGCGATTCGCCCGTTACAGGGTAAAGGTCACCGGATCCTCGCCGGAAATCTCGAACGGACCCGGCATGGGATCGATTTGCGGACGTTGGGTTCCGAAATAATCGCGGTCAAAGATAAATTCGCTGCCGTCCGCCGCCTCAAAGCGTTCCTCCGCGTGATAGGTTTTTCCAAGCAGGTCGCTCTTGACGATCACGGTGGAAAGACCGCGCAGAGCCTTCGGGTCGACCGTCAGCTTCACGCAGCCGCGGAGGGGATCCGTATCGAACGTGATGCCCGCCTCCGTTTTTTCGAGGGAGCCTTCATCGATCGCGCTCGGACGCGCCGAGTTGAGATAGAGATTGTTTTTGATCCGGCAAGGCAGGTGCGCCTGCATCGTTCTGCGGCTAAACGGCTGCTCCCAGAATTTATTGTCCGGTCCGGGATATTCATCGTAGGAACGCAGTCCGACCGGATAGAGCATCGCGTTGTTCTTGGTGGGCAGGCCGTCCATTTTCGCCTGCTTGTCCGCTTCGAGCTCCTCCGGCGTACGCGCCGGCAGCGGCAGATGCTCAAAGAAGCCCATGGGAAGGGGCTCGTCGCTCATCATCGCGTCGCGCAGGAACACGTTCTGGATAAAGCGGTCGTCTCCGCCGATGATGTTCGTATATCCGGCTACCGCCGTTTCATGCGGGAAATGATAGGGCGTCATGCGGCCGCGGTCGGGATTGATCACGATATGGCCGGCAAAGAGGTTGTGAACGAACGCGCCCCCCTGAGAAACGTTCCGGAAATTCATGGCAGAAAGGAACAGATTGTGATCAACCGTATACGGGCCGTGGCAGACCTCGACAAAGAGGTCTTCGGAACGGTTGTTGAAGCAGAGGTTATGGTGCAGATGCGTCCCCTGGGCCTGCCAGTCGAACCAGACAGCCCGGTAGCAGCTATAGAACACGTTGTGATGGATGTTCACGTCGAGCGACGCGTGGAGCTTGATTCCCGAAACCTCGGCGCCGTGGTAGGTCATCTTGTGGTGAATATGGTGGATGCGGTTTCCGTAGATCTCGCTGAAAACCGCGCCGAGATGGCCGACGATGCCGCACTGTTCGCATTCGGAAATCTCGTTGAAGCGGACGATATGGCTGCCGATATGCTCTTTGTCCCAGTTGCTGTGGATCGCGCGGAAGATAACCTCCTGCTCCCGCTGGGTCCCGAATTTGAATTTCAGATCGGACCATTCGTTCTGGCCCGTGGAGATCTCCTTGCCGAGGCTTACGCCGCTGCAGGTCGATTCCGTGATTTTATTGTTCTCGATGATCCATCCCTTCGACCAGTGCGGGCCGATCAGGCCTTCCTGCAGCGCGGTCGGCGGAGCCCACTGCGGAGACGCCTGCCGAAGCGTGAATCCGCGCACGGTGATATAGTTGCGCCCGGTCTCTTCCGGCCAGAAGCAAAACGGCCGTACGTTGATCTCTACGCATGCTTCGCGGGGATCGGTCCCGCCGAAATTCGCCCAGATCGTCGTATAGGTACCGTCGACTTCGCAGTACCAGGCCTTGAGCGATTCTTCCGGATACAGAGCTTCCGGCCACGGAACGGGATTTTTGACTTCCTCCAGAGAAGGACGCTCATACAGGGATTTTCCGTTCAGATAGACCTGGCCCAGATGACACACAGGCAGCTCGTTGAAGAGCCAGTCGCCGTATGCCGGGGTATCAAAGGGATTGCGGTACGTAAAGACGGTGTTGAGAACGCGGGTACGCCAGACGCCGTTTCCTTCCTCCGTCCAATCCGTTACGATTTCGGCGCCGCTGATCACGGCTTCACCGTCGCCCGCGGCTTCATAAACGATCCGGTGATCTTCGGTTCCGCCGTGAGCCGGGCTGACCCATTCGCGGTAAATACCGGCGTGAACCTTTACGGTATCGCCGGGCAGTGCGATCGAGGCGGCTTTGGAAATGGAGCGGAACGGCTTTTCCTCTGAACCGTTCCAGCTGTCGCAGCCGTTTACGGAAACGTGAAAAATCATGAATGGTCCTCCTTTTTGATCAATGTTAATTCCTGACTATCATTATAATCGACACGGGCGGTTTTGTCTATAGCGGGAGAAAAAAGACAGGATCCGGAAGTTGATTCTTGACATGCCCGAAACGAACCAATAAACTATTGTTAAGAACAGCAAAAACGGAGGGAATCTCATGTATTTCGGACACGTTGCAATGTATACCGACAATCTGAAAGCCATGACGGACTTTTACTGCGGATATTTCGGCGGAACGGTTTTCTATGACGACACCTACGGCGATCAGCACAGCGTCTATATCGCCTTCGATCAGGATTGCTACCTGGAGCTGATGGACCGCGCTTCGATCCCGCCGTCGCTCAACAAGCCCGGTGAAGAGCGCGAAGGGCTGACCCATATCGCCCTCAACGCAGAGAGCATCTCGAGGGTAAACGAGCTGACCGCACAGCTTGAAAAAGACGGCTATACCGTTATCTGGCAGCCGACCGATTACGGAACCGACCGGTTCTATGAAAGCTGCGTGCTGGATCCGGACGGAAATCGGGTGGAAATCTGCGTACACGAGGACGTAATCCGCAGAGAGCGCGGACTCGCCTGACGTTTCTCCAACGCGAAAAAAGGGCGTTCTTCCAAAAGAAAGAACGCCCTTTTTTATATTTTATTTCCGGTTTTCGGGTTCGGTCAGCGGCGGCACGGAATATTTCCGGACCCGTTCGTCCGAAATCACGCCCGCCCAGTTCATCCCGAATGCGAAATCGTATTTGTGCCCCGCACAGTCCGTATAGCATTCCATATCCCGGGGCACGTCCTCCAGCTGCGCCTCAACGTCGTCCATGTCTCTCGGCATCTGCAGGGGAAGCAGCCCGCCGGGCTCGTCCCTGCCCGCCACGATTCTGGCCAGCGCGATGGACGAAGAATCCGATCCGCCGTACAGCGTCGGGGTGCTGAAGGTCATCAGGATCGCATCGACCGCCGGTTCAAATTCATGGAAGCACAGCGCCCTGCCGGTAAAGATACACAGCACGGAGGGGACGCCCAGCTCCCGGGCTTTTCCGCCCAGCTCCAGGATCTGATCGAGCTGTGCCTCGTTGGTCGGCAGAGAGGTTTTCCCGAAGTAACTGCGGTTTTCCCGGCTTCCGTCCGGCAGGAGGTCGCCGGCCAGCGATACTTTTCTCACGTGAGGGCCGTCCGCCGTATACGGGCGGTACTGGCGTGACAGCGGCAGAAAACTGCCGTCCTGTGTTCTGGTATCCTGCGGGTACACGTTGTCCGGTTCCTTCGCGGTAATCAGGAACAGATCGCAGGTTTTCAGCACCTCGTCCGAGGGACGGATTACCTTGCTGCCTTCGATCACGTCGGTGACCACGTCGAAGTATTCTTCGCAGGTCTCAAGGCTGATCGGATATCCCGCCTTGGCTTCGAACTTTGACATGCCGTGGTGGTGGTTGAACTGCTGATAGGCCGCTTCATACAAAGCCGGAACGTAAACCTTTTTCCGTTTCGCGGCAGGCGCGATCACGCCCTTCTCGTTTTTCAGCATGACGATCGCCTTTACCTGCGCCTCAAGCGCTGCGGCGCACTTGTCCGCGCTGCCCAGATCGGCAAGGCAGGCCGCCTCGTCCAGATACGGGTTCTCAAACATACCCGTAAGGAAATATCCCAGCAGAAGGCGTCTGGCGGAAACAGCGAAGATTTCGTCCATCGCCGCTTTCTCGATCCTTTGGCAGCCGATCTCGTAAGCCTTTACCAAAACGGACGGATTCGAGCAGCCTCCCATCTGGTCTACGCCCGCCAGTATCGCGAGGAACGCGCGTTCCGCGGGATCCACGTCCAGTCGTTCGATATACGAGCCCCAGCCGCAGGAGCGTTTGCCTTCCGCTTTGCCCTCGTTGAGCACCATCCAGTCGGTGCAGACCGGGCCGGAAAAGCCGCAGTGCTGCCGCAGCAGCTGTTTGATCTTATATTCGGAAAAGCTGGAACCGACAAGATCGCCGAGACTGCCGTCCTCGCTCCACGCGATGCTGTAGGAGCTCATCACAGCGGCGGCGGTGCCGGTTTTCCCTTCCAGCGCAAAGGCGCCATCTGTAAAGGGAATCATCAGCGCTTCAAAATTGCCGCCGGGATACACAGCGTACTTGCCGCCCTCCAGATGGGCTTCCCGGCCGCCCTCGGATGCGCCTTCCCCGGTCCAGTGCTTGACCATGGCCGTTACGGAGTCTTTGCCCCATCCAAGATCGCTGCCGTCTGCGCCGTAGGTACTCTGAAGGCCGTCGCAGAAGGCGCGGACCATATCGCGGCTCAATGCGGGATCTTCGCCGAAGGTGCCGCTGGTGCGGAACCACCTCGGATCGGAGGCAATATCCACCTGAGGCGCAAGGAAGCAGGCAACGCCCAGATCCCTCAGCTCCGCGGACTGGCATTTTGCGGCCTCCTTCGCGAGTTCGGGGTCAAAGGTAGCCGCAAGGCTCAGATTTCCCGGCCAATCGGAAACGCCCTGACCGTTGCGGGGATCGGAAGCAATATAGCAGGGAATGCCAAACGGCTTGGATTCGGCGTATTTCTGCATCTCGTTCGCCCACGCGACTTGATCCTCGTTGTTCACGGTTCCCAGACCGCAGGCATTCAGAACGCTCCGGACGTGTTCATCCAGAAATTTCTTCTGATCCGCATTGAGCTCCTTTTTCACGTCAATCTGATGGGCGCTGTAGCACATCAGGCCGGCGATCTCCTCCACGGACAGCCTTTCCGCCAGATCGTCCGCCCGCACTTCGGCAGGCAGTCTCCAGTCTTCGTAGGGCAGCAGCTCACCGGTTTTGGAGAGATCCTTAAACGCAAAGCCGTCCTTTTCCAGGATGGTCACGCCGGAAGCGGGACAGTAGCCCAGGGTTTTTCCGCCCTCGTTTTCAACAAGGTGAAACCCGTAAGGCGTTGTTTTTTCATTCCACATGAAAATTCCTCCTGCTGTTCGTTTTTTCGGGATAAATATCTATGTAACAGTAAACGGATCCCCGCTTTTGATCGGATTCGCGGCTCGCTCAGCCGAGATATTCAATGCTGCCGTCCGCTTTGCGGCGAAGCTTCGCAAAAAAGTCGTCCCATACCATGAGCGCTACCTCCGGAGAGAAGGAATGCGGGTAGTTTTTGAGTCCGGAGAATTTGACGAGCGGATCCCCCTTTTCGTTCTTCGCCACGGTGATATTGTGGATTCCGCTCTCGTAGAAGCTGCGGTTCTGGAAGCTGCACCGATTGGTTTTGCACAGGCTCTCGAAAACCTCGGCCGTCAGGCCGTTGAGATACATGCCGGCACGGTCGTATTCGCCCAAAATATACCAGACGGGACGGACGGTATCATCCGGCTGGGGAACGGCTTTGCCCTCGGCGTTGCCTTCGATTCCGCCAACCGGGTTGAAGCCCGCGAACTTCTCCGGCATCAGCCGCATCAGGCGCTGCGTCATGGCGGATCCGTTGGAGTGGCCGGAAACGTAGATGCGCTCCGGATCGATCGGATACCGTTCCTCAAGATCCGCGATCATCTGACGGAAGAAGCTGATTTCATCCGGCCCTTCCGGCGCCGCTTCAATTCCGCTGTTCCAGTTCGGCGTGCGCGCGATGTTTCCGCTGAACAGACTCGCTCTGCCGCCGGGAGCGGCGTTCCTTTTCCAGGGGTACGCGGTGGGAAAAACGCAGATGAATCCGCGCTCCTGCGCAATCATCGGCCAGCCGGAATTCTCCGCGAAAAACGGACCGGAGCAGCTGAAGCCGTGAATCGCGATGACCAGCGGATATTTTTCCTTTGCACCGCGGCGGTACGCCTCCGGTTCAAATACGTGCCAGAGGCGGATCAGCCCGTCGATTTCTTTCCGGTATTCCTTAAAGCCCAGGCTTTGAGGCGTTTGCGCGCGCCGGATATAGGCGTTCCCTTCCCCGGCCCAGCGCCGGTAGGAGGTAACGAATTTCATCATCTGCTCGATCATCCGGTCGAGCCCCAGCTCCCGCACGATTTCCGGATCTCCCTGCCAGACTTCCGAAATGGCGGGATCGTTGAGATAGAATTCACCGGCTTTCGGCGCCTGGCGGTAGATATCGGCGAATTCGCTGCGGAGCGCCTCCTCCCCGCACGCGCACGCGCTGCGGAAATACGAGACGAGCGGATGATCCTCGCCGCCGTCGATGATAAAGCTCGGCAGCTTCACCAGACGCTTTGGAATCACCGGATCGCAGTCGGAGGGGGATTCTCCGATTAAGCGGATCAGTTCCGGGTCGATCCTGCAGTTTCCGTACGCCGCCCACGACGCCAGAACGCTGCAGTGCGTCATCGCGAATATGGCGGCCGGATACGCGCCGTCTCCGAAGCCGAGCGCATAAACGGAAGGCGCGTTTGCGGCGAACAGTTCCATGCAGCGCATTTCCGCAAGCATCTTCGTTGCCGCGTCCAGCTCCAGGCCGGGGTTTTCCGTATCCCAGCCGTTCGGAGCTTCCAGGAAATACGCGGAGGTCTCGCACGCCTCCAGGACTTCGCGCCAATTGTGCTCCTCAATAAACGCGCGGGCTTTTTTCCCGCTTTCGATGAAAACGAGCGCCATATTGCCGGACGTCTTCATCGTAGACGGCACGTAAACCGTATACGGCCTTAAAACGCCGTTCTCATCCGTGATGCTGCCGTCGAAAAGGCCCGTATGGGTCGGCTTGTCAGGATCTTTCGGATCAACGTCCGGCTGGAACAGATCCGGGTTCGG
>CACZON010000243.1 GCA_902782805.1 Oscillospiraceae bacterium | reverse complement strand
GGCGGGCGTTTCCGTTCTGCTCGACGACCGCGATAAAGTGATCGACCTGATCGAAGCGCAGCCCGAGCATCTTACGATGGTCGAGGGCGTGATCCTCTTTGATCCGACGCCCGGTCAGCAGGCGCAGTTCTTAAACGAAGACGCGCGCATGATTTTCGAAAACCTCCTTTCCGCGATGCAGGAATGCAAGGTCGATTTCTCAAAAATCGGCCGGATCGATTTTACCGATCTGCTCTCTATCTCCTTTGATTACGAGAACCGGATCCGCGTTGTACTCGGCGAGCCGGAGGATCTTGCCTACAAGATCACCTTCAGCCGCAACATTCTGACCAACGAAGACGGCAACGGCCTCGATACCTCGGCGATCGGCCTGCTCGATCTCTCCCGCGCTTCGAATACGGACCGCGGAATCTTTACGCCGTATCAGTCCTTCGATGAAATCGACACGGTCCCCGAAGCGGTCCAGCCGATCGAACCGGAACCTGCCGAAGAACCCTCCTCCGAGGATCCCGACGCTTCTTCCGAGCCGGAAAACGGTGAGGACGGAGAAGACGGCGAAAACGGTGAGGACGGAGAAGACGGCGAAAACGGTGAAGACGGAGAAGACGGGGAAGTCGGCGAGGAAAACGAGCCGGAAGACGACGGCGGCGATGAGACCGGCGGCGACGAAACCGACTACGAGGAATAATCGTTACAATTTTGTAAACATTTTTTCCGAACGATAAAAAATCTATTGAAAACAGTGGCAAAATGTGATAGATTTATATATATAGAACTTTAAAAAGCGGAAGACTGCGGATTTTTAATAAGGAGGCAAAATCTATGCCATATGAACTCGATTATGATCTGAACGACGGCGTTGTCATTAAAGTAGTAGGTATCGGCGGCGGTGGCGGAAACGCGATCAACCGCATGGTCGAAGCCGGCGTTCAGGGCGTTGAATTTATCAGCATCAATACGGATGTCCAGGCGCTCAATCGCTCCCAGGCGATGCAGAAAATCCAGATCGGCGAAAAGATGACCGGCGGCAAAGGCGCGGGATCTAAGCCGGAAATCGGCGAAAAGGCCGCGGAGGAAAGCCGCGATCTGATCTCGAGCACCCTCCAGGGCAGCGACATGGTCTTTATTACGGCCGGTATGGGCGGCGGTACGGGTACCGGCGCTGCGGCAGTCATTGCGGAGATCGCAAAGGATCTCGGAATCCTGACGGTCGGTATCGTAACGAAGCCGTTCAAATTCGAAGGCAGACGCCGTATGGAACAGGCTGAAAACGGAATCGCCGCGCTGCGTGAGCACGTCGACTCCCTGATCATCATCCCGAACGAGCGCTTGAAAGAAGTCACGAACGAGCGCATCACGCTCCTCAACGCGTTCATTATGGCGGACGATATCCTGCGCCAGGGCGTTCAGAGTATCTCCGATCTGATCAAGCTGCCCGGCCTTGTCAACCTCGACTTTGCCGACGTGACCTCGGTCATGAAGGATGCCGGCTACGCGCATATGGGCGTCGGCCACGCTTCCGGCAAGGATAAGGCGACCCAGGCCGCAAAGGCCGCGATCTTCAGCCCGCTGCTCGAAACCTCGATCCAGGGCGCAAAGGGCGTTATCATCAACATCACCTCTTCGCCGGATATCGGACTCGATGAGATCGACGCCGCTTCGACTATGATCTCCGAACAGGCAGATCCGGATGCCAACATCATCTGGGGCGCCGCGTTCGACGAATCGATGGAAGACGAGATGAAGATCATCGTGATCGCAACCGGATTCGAGAGCGCAGAATCACAGCAGAAGAAAAAGACGACTGCGCCGATCCCGGTCCCGGTCATCAATTCCACCAATTTCCAGACTCCCCAGCCGCCGGTGACCTTCCCGACGGAGCCGACGGGCGGCCGTGATTTCGGCGGGATCGAATTCGATCCGAACGCGAAATCCCGCACTGCTTCCGATTACGGCGCCGCGAACCGTCAGCCCGTGATCCCGGCGCCGAAAAAGCCGGTGAATCCGACGGAGACCCGCAGCGAAAGAAGCCGCGCCGTTGCCAACAATATCGACGACGACAATACTTACGGAAGCCTCCTCGAGATCTTCAACCGCAAATAAACGAAAAAAACAAAAGCCGCGAAAGCACGAACGCTTTCGCGGCTTTTTCTTCGATCCGGACTTTTATCAAATGAGATCGAAATCTCGAAATAACTTGTAATTGTCAACGTATTTCTTTCCGTTTACGTATAAGGTAATCCCTTTGTTTTCCGGCCCGAGACCGGGATTGAGATTCATAAAGAATTTTATGGGATTCTCCGAGGTGAATTGGACGAGCCCTTTAACAAGGATAATCTGCCCGCCGTCGATGCACGGCCCGTTCGGCGGGTCCATCACGACGGTCAGCTCCTGTCCAAACATATTAATGTCGCCGGAGCCGGAATCGGTTCTCTTCACGGCGTGGATCCCGATTTCGGAAGCGTAGACCGTAAGGGAACCTGCGAAGTTCACGATGGAACCGCATTCGACTCCGCACGGAGCCGAAAGCACGGCGGTACCGCCGTAGATGCGGAAGCTTTTGTCCGTGAAAATCGCGGTGTCCCGCGCGCTGAGGTCCAGACTTCCGCCGCAGAGATCCATGAACCCTTTCCGTTCTTCCGTGCTATCGCTCCGAAGCGCGTTTTTGCCGGCGTCG
>CACZON010000242.1 GCA_902782805.1 Oscillospiraceae bacterium | reverse complement strand
CGGCAAGATCCGCCTGCCGGTCTTTACGCCGCCGGGCGGGGAGAAGAGCGAGGACTATTTTACCCGCATTTGCTTCGAAGGGCTTACGCGCCGCTACGGGGCAAAAGCGCCGAAGGAGTACGCCGATCGCCTTCGCTACGAGATCTCCGTGATCTCGAAAATGGGTTTTGTCAACTATTATCTGATCGTTCAGGATTATGTAAACTACGCGAAGCACGCCGGAATCCCCGTCGGGCCGGGAAGAGGCTCCGGAGCCGGAAGCCTTGCCGCCTACTGCATCGGGATCACCGACGTTGATCCGATGCGTTTCAACCTGCTGTTTGAGCGCTTCCTCAATCCGGAGCGCATCAGTATGCCGGATTTCGACGTCGATTTCAGCGATGAGCGGCGCGGCGAGGTGATCGACTACGTGATCCGCCGCTACGGCGAGGACCACGTTTCCCAGATCGTCGCGTTCGATACGATGCTCTGCCGCGGCGCGATCCGCGATACGGGCCGGGCGCTCGGAATGAGCTACGGACGGGTCGACGCCGTTGCAAAGGCGATCCCGAGGATGTTCCGGGTATCGATCGACGAAATCCTTTCCGCAAAACCGGGGGACAGCGCCTACAGCGAGGAATTCCTCGGGATGTACCGCTCGGATCCCGAAGTCCGCGAGCTGATCGATCTTGCGCGCCGCGTCGAGGGCACGCCGCGCCATGCGACGACCCACGCCGCCGGCGTCGTGATTACGGACAAGCCGGTCCGCGCCTACGTTCCGCTCGCGAAAAACGACGAAGCGGTCGTTACGCAGTATACGATGACGCAGCTTGAAGAGATCGGCCTTGTGAAAATGGATTTCCTCGGCCTTCGCAATCTTTCGATCATCGAGCATACCGAGGAGCTGATCCGGAAAAAGGAACCGCACTTCGATTTCGCCAACGTGAACGATACCGATCCGGAAACCTTCCGGATGATCTCGCAGGGCTATACGCTCGGCGTCTTTCAGCTCGAATCGGCGGGCATGAAGCGCGTTCTGATGCAGGCGCGTCCCCGCTCGATCGAAGATCTTACCGCGGTGATTTCGCTGTACCGGCCGGGGCCGATGGCGTTTATTCCCGATTATATCAAAAACCGCTCGAATCCTTCGGGCGTCACGTACGAACACCCGCTTTTGGAACCGATCCTCAAAGAAACGGCGGGCTGCATCGTTTATCAGGAGCAGGTCATGGAGATCTGCCGAAGCCTCGCGGGCTATTCCTTCGGACGCGCGGATCTCGTGCGCCGCGCGATGGCAAAGAAAAAGAGTGAAGAAATGGAGCGCGAGCGCAAATACTTCATCGACGGCGTCGTCAACGAAAAAGGCGAAGTCGAGGTGGAGGGATGCGTCCGCCGGGGCGTCCCGCGCGCCGTTGCCGAGAAGCTCTTTAACGAGATGGCGAGCTTTGCCTCCTACGCATTCAATAAATCCCACGCGGCGGCTTATTCCATCGTAGCGTTCCGCACGGGTTACCTCAAATGTCATTATCCGCGCGAATATCTCGCCGCGCTGCTGACGAGCGTTCTGGGCGACAGCGGAAAGCTCTCGGATTATATCGCCGAATGTTCCCGGCTTTCGATCCGCGTGCTGCCTCCGCACGTCAATTTCAGCGAAGACGGATTTACCGTTGAGGGGAACGATATTCGTTTCGGGCTCGTCGCGGTCAAAAACCTCGGTTTCGGGCTGATCCGCGCGCTTGTGAAAGAACGCGAGAGGGGCGGAGCGTTCCGCGATCTCTACGATTTCTGCAAGCGTATGGCGAGCCGCGAGCTCAATAAAAAAGCGCTCGAGAGCCTGATCAAATCCGGTGCGCTCGACAACCTCGGCAATAACCGCCGCGAGATGGCATATTACGCCGACGCCGTCCTCGAAGCGGCCCAGAGCGCCGCACGCCAGGCGGAGAGCGGGCAGATCGGCTTCTTTGATCTGCCCGAGCTGAAAAAGCAGGATACCTTCAAGATCCCGAAAATGGAAGACGCGAGCGAAAGCGAGAAGATCGCGATGGAGCGCGAGGTTACGGGGCTGTATCTTTCCGCGCATCCGCTCGATCCTTACCGCTCGCTCTATACCGATTCGGTCACAAGGCTTTCCGAGTTTTCATCGCAGGAGAGCGATCTGCGCGACGGCGAGACGGTCGAGGTCATCGGCCTTTTGCAGAATATCACCGTGAAACAGACGAAATCCGAAAAGCCGATGGCGTTCCTGACGCTGGAGGATTTTTCCGGTTCCGCCGAAGCGCTGCTGTTCCCGGATCTTTTCCTGCGCGAGCGGGAAACGTTGAGCGAAGGGAAGATCTACCGCCTGCGCGGCAGGGTCAGTCTCAACGAGAATCGCGCGTCAAGCCTCCTTGCCGAGCGGATCACCGAAGCGGAACAGCCTTCCGGGGAACGCGCGCAGGCTCCTCAGCCGGCAAAAGCCCCCCAAACGGAGCAGCCGAAAAAATCGAGCCGTCCGGGACTTTACCTGCGCGTTGCGAACGATTCCTGCCCCGAATACGAAAAGGCGATGAAATACCTTGCAATTTTCGAGGGGGATACGCCGCTCTATCTCTATTTTACCGAACGCAAATCCCTGATGCGCGCGCCGAAGGATCGCTTCCTCGCGCCCAACGAACCGCTGCTGAAGGCTCTGCGGGCGCTGCTCGGCGAAAAAAACGTTGCGCTTGTTGAAAACGGAGATTGACAAGAAGCGGGAAAAAGATTTATCATAAACACAGAAAGTGATTGATTTCGTGGAGGTTTCTTTATGGCGAAGAGAAGGATTGCAGTTCTGACCAGCGGCGGAGACGCTCCGGGTATGAACGCGGCCGTTCGTGCCGTCGTGCGCGCAGGCATCTATTTCGGATTCGATGTATACGGCGTCAACCGGGGATATTCCGGCCTGATCGACGACGATATCTACAAGATGAATCTGCGCAGCGTTTCCAATATCATCGGCCTCGGCGGTACGATGCTGCGCACTTCGCGCAGCGCGGAATTTGCGACGCCTGCCGGAATCGAAAAAGCGGCTGCCGTCTGCCGCGCGCGCAATTTCGACGGGGTCATCGTGATCGGCGGCGACGGATCCTTCCGCGGCGCGCTCGAGCTTTCCAGAGCGGGCGTACCCTGCATCGGGATCCCGGGAACGATCGACAACGACATCGCCTGCACCGAATATACGATCGGTTTCGACACCGCGATCAATACGGCCGTACAGATGACGGACAAGATCCGCGATACCACGGTTTCCCACGACCGCTGCTGCGTAATCGAAGTGATGGGACGCCATTGCGGCGATATCGCGATCCAGACGGCGCTGGCCGTCGGTGCGTTTGCCGTTCTCGTACCCGAAATCGAAATCGATTTTGAAAAAGACATCATCGAAAAAATGCGCGAAGCCGATTCCAAAGGTAAAAAGCATTTCATCATCGTTGTTGCCGAAGGCGTCGGCAATACCCAGGAGATCGCCTACCGGATCCGCCAGGAAACCGGATTTGATACGACCGTTACGATTCTCGGCTACGTACAGCGCGGCGGCGCGCCCACGCAGCGCGACCGTACCGTTGCCGGATTGATGGGTTACCGCGCGGTGGAGCTGATCAAAAACGGAGAGGACTGCCGCGTCGTCGTGATGAAAAACGGTGCGATCACGGACCTCGAGATCGGCGAGGCGCTTTCGATGAAGCGCGTATTCGACCGCGATAAATATAAGATCGCGCGCAGACTGTCCATATGACGATTCGATTTGCCGAGCCGCAGGATGCTGCGGCTCTCGCTGCGATATACGCGCAGTCGATCCCCACGACCGTCACCTTTGAGACGCAGGCGCCGACGGCTGCCGAATTCGAACAGCGCATCCGTACGATTTCGGAAAAATATCCCTATTTCGTTGCATTCGAAGGCGAAAAGATCCTCGGCTACGCCTACGCCCACGCGTTCTATATCGAGCGCCCCGCCTATGCGAAAAGCGTAGAATGTTCGGTGTATCTCGACCGTTCGGCCCAGCGGCGCGGGATCGGGAAAGCGCTCTACGGTGCGCTTGAACGCGAGCTCCTCAAAAGGGGATTTCACAGTCTCTACGCGGTGATCACCGCCGAAAATCTCGGCAGCCGGCGCTTCCACGAAGCGTGCGGGTTCCGCCTTGCCGGAAGGCTTCATCAGGCGGGATTCAAAGGCGGAAGATGGCTGGACGTCGTCTTTTACGAAAAGATTCTTGCAGACGGAAAATGAGGATCCGGAATTTGCCGCGTCAAACGGGCAAAAAAGCGGATCCGAAGCTTTCAGAGCATGAAAAACGCCGCCGAACCAAAACGGTTCGGCGGCGTTTTCGTATTGTCGGATCATTTGACGCCGTCGTTCGGGGAGGAGCGCTTTCCCGCGGTCCGGATCAGAAGGAACACACCGAGCGCGATCAAAAGAAGATAGATCGCGGGGTAGAGGATCGTTTTGACCGCTGCGCTGTAGGGGAGGGCGCGCAGAGGGAGCACCGCGAGGCGCATCGCGCAGAACCAGATCCCGTAGAGGAAGGCTCTTCTGCCGGGGGGTGCGTTTCGCTTTTTGAGCAGCAGAGAGCAAAGCAAAATCCCGACAAGCGCCAGCAAAAGCTCGTAGAGCTGCGTCGGATGCACCGCGTTCCGGATGGCGATCAGCGAGCCGGGGATCGCGTCTTTTCCGGAGGGGAAGACCACGCCCCAGGGGAGTTTTGTCGAAACGCCGCCGCAGCAGCCGTTTAGGAAGCAGCCGATCCGCGCGATGCAGAACGCGAGCGCGAAGGGATAGGTAAACGCGTCGAGCAGCGGCAAAAGCCGCAGGCGCATTAGCCGGGAGGCGATCCACAGCACGAGGAAAGCGCCCAGCAGCCCGCCGTAAAGGCTCAGCCCGACCATCCTCGGCGTATACCAGGGGCGCCGTTCGCCGTAAGCGGAGGGGTTGAGCGCGACGTTCCAAAGCCGCGCGCCGATCAGAAACGCCGCGCACATCGAAAGGAGCAGCAAAAGCACGCCGCTTTTTTTGATCCCGATGCGCCGAAGCGGCCGGAAGACTGCGGCGGCGCATACGATCGCCGCTATAGCCGCGCACAGCGAATAGGATTTGACCGTCAGCCCGAAAAGGGAAAGCTGCGGTGCCATATTACTGCTGCGCCGCGCCGGACTGCTTGGGAGGTTCTTCCTCGTCGTCCGGTTCCTCGTCTTCGGGTTCTTCCTCGGGCGCGCCGGTGTTCGAAATGGCAAGGGATATAGAGATGCCCTCGTAGAGGCCCTTGAAGTTTTCGGTGAGCACACCGTCCAACGCGACGGAGCCGTCTTCAGCGTAGGTGCATTGGATCACGAACGTACCGTACCCCTGCTCGTCTTCGAACGGAGCCATCCGGAGCGTGCCGGTCGCCGGATCGTAGGTCATGTCGTTGAGCTGGTTTGCCGAGCTCGAGTCGGAATCGCTGTCGAATGCGAAGTGGATCTGGTTTTCGCCGACCTGCGTGATCGTGAACGGTGCGGCGGTCTTATAGCCGGTAAACGCCTCGGCGTCGATCGAATCGAGGTCGATGTTGAAATCGCAGCCCTCGTCTCCGTCTTCGCCGCCTTCGCTTGCCTCGTTCGCGGCCTTGACCCGCTCCTTGGTCTCCTCCGGGATCACGAGGCTCGTGACCGTGAGCGAGCCTTTCGGATAGGAGCCGAGCAGCTCCTCAAGAGTGGGGTAGGCGACGGGCTCTTCGGAGCTCTCTTCCTCGGAGCTCTCTTCCTCGGAGCTTTCCTCTTCGGAGGATTCGTCTTCGGATTCCTCGCCGGATTCTTCACTCGATTCCCCGGAGCTTTCCGGCTTGAAGCCCGTATCGGTATTGAGCCATTTGCCGTTTTCGCGCAGCGGCTCGCCGTTTCGGTAAATATTACCTTCCTCGTCCACGGAGTAGGTGCCGTCCGTGGAGGTGATCACGAGGTCGCCGTTGTCGTCGTGCGTCCAGACGAGCGACGAGCCGTCCGGGCCGGTATAGAGACCGGTGCCGTCGTGGTAATCGTAGCTGTACCCGGCGCCGTCGGGCGTGGTATGGATCGATTCCATCTTCCCGTCCGCGTCCGCTTTATAGTAGTCGCCGGTCTTTTTATCTGAGAATTCCGTTCCGGTATCCTTGTCCCATTTCATAAAGGAGCCGTCTTCATCCGTTGCCTCGAAGGACCGGATCTCGCCGTTTTCGTCTTTATCGAAATGTGCCTTCATACCGTCGGTCATTTCCATCGTTCCGCCGGTCTGGTCGACGAACATCTTCATCGCTTCGGTCACGCCGTCCTTGTCCGTCATGGTCTGCGAATAGTTTGCCGTCGTGACCTCGCCGTTTGCGTCGAGGTCCGCAGTCATGCGCATATTGCCGCTTTCGCCGGTTTCGGCGTCCTTGTAGCTGCTCGTGAGCTCCACGCTTCCGCCGTTATCGTCGAATTTCCCGCTCATGCCCAGATCGACCTCGTTGCCCTTCTCGTCCTTTGAGTGGAGCGTGAAGGAGCCGTTTCCTTCCTTCATGTCGACGTTGATATCCACCTCGGAGCCGTCGTTGGGATCGCGGGAGGTCCAGGTTCCGACGACCGTATCCTTTGAAGGATCGTTCGAGT
>CACZON010000241.1 GCA_902782805.1 Oscillospiraceae bacterium | reverse complement strand
CGAAGAGCTATCTTCGTCTCAGCCGGCTTTCAGCCAGCACCCCGATGTGTGATCTTGTAAGCTATTATAGTTTTCTTTTCGCCGTTTGTCAAGCGCAGGGGAGAAAAATGCGTTTTTCAGAGCTTCGAGAGAACGTAATCGGCAAATTCCCGCGTTGTCGCGCCGGTTTTATCGCCGGTGACGGCAACGGCTTTTTCGGACACGGTGCACGCTTCCATCGCCGCGCGCAGGCGGTCAGCCTTCGCGGTTTCGCCGATATGCCTCAGCAGCATTTCACAGGCGTTGAAGATGCTGGAGGGGTTCGCGTATTCGCCGAGTCCCTCCTCGATCATCCGCGGCGCCGTTCCGTGGATCGCTTCGAACATGGCGTATCGCGCGCCGAGATTCGCGGAGCCCGCCGTACCGACGCCTCCCTGAAGCTGGGCGGCCTCGTCGGTGATGATGTCACCGTAAAGATTCGGCAGGACGAAGACCTCGAAGCGGCTGCGGATTGCGGGATTGACGAGGTTCGCCGTCATGATGTCGATATACCAGTCTTCGGCCTCGATCCCGGGGTAATCCTTGGCGACCTCATGGCAGATTTCGGAGAATTTGCCGTCGGTCTTTTTCATGATGTTTGCCTTTGTTACGATCGACACGCTCTTTTTGCCGTTTTCCTTCGCGTAATCGAAGGCGGCTTTTGCAATTCGGCGCGTGCCGGCGTCGGTGATGACCTTGAAATCCATCGCGAGCAGGCCGGGCAGTTCGATCCCGCGGCTGCCGAGCGTATATTCGCCCTCCGTATTCTCGCGGAAGAAGATCCAGTCGATCCCTTCCTTTTCGATCCGTACCGGCCGGACGTTCGCGTAAAGATCGAGCTCACGCCGCAGAGAGACGTTGGCGCTCTCCATGGTTCCGCCTTTCGGTGTTTCCGTAGGACCTTTGAGGAGAACGGTGCATTCCCGGATCGCGGCAAGGACGTCTTCGGGGATCGATTTTCCTTTTGCAAGGCGGTTCTCGATCGTCAGGCCGTCGATTTCCCGAAGCTCGATCCGGCCCGCTGCGATTTCTTCTTTCAGCAATCGCTCGAGCAGGCGCTTTGCCTCGCGGATGATGATCGGGCCGATCCCGTCTCCGGAAACGATGCCGATCACGGTTTTCTCCCTGTTTTCCTGCGGTGCGGTGTCCGAATTGAGCTTTTCGGCGCGTGCGGCCTGTTCGGTCAGCAGAGCGCGGAATTGTTCACAGAGCGCGTCGATTCTTTTATCATCCATCGTTTATTCCTCGCTTTTCGTGTAGTTGAGCAGTCCGCCGGCGAGCAGGATCTCCTTCTGGCGCTGGGTAAAGGTGAAAACGAGCGGGATTTCGATGCCCTTCGTCTCGTCGGAAAGGATCCATTTCCCGTTTTCAAAGCCCGCGTGGATCCCGCGGATCGAGAGCGAATCGCCTTGATCGAGCCGATCGTAATCGTCGGAGTTTTCGAACGTCAGCGGCAGGATGCCGGCGTTGATCAGGTTTGCCGCGTGGATGCGCGCGAAGCTCTTCGCTACAACGGCTTTGACCCCGAGGTAGAGCGGAACGAGCGCCGCGTGTTCGCGCGAGGACCCCTGGCCGTAGTTGATTCCGCCGACGACGATGCTTTTTCCCGTCGCTTTTGCGCGCTCCGGGAAGGTTTTGTCGCAGACGCCAAAGCAGTACTGCGAAAGGTAGGGAACGTTGGAGCGGTAGGGGAGGATCTTTGAGCCGGCCGGCATAATGTGGTCCGTCGTGATATTATCGCCGACTTTTAAGGTGAGCGGCGCCATGAGCGTGTCGCCGAGCGCTTCGCCGACGGGGATCTCCTTGATGTTCGGGCCTTTGAGAATTTCCACCGCGGGCGCTTCGGCGAGATCTGCCGGAGCGAGCGTTCCGCGGTCGTCGATCCTGAAGCGTTCCGGCATTTCGATCGGCGGAATCTCGCCGATCGTGCGCGGGTCGGTGATATAGCCGGAAAGCGCGGAAGCTGCCGCCGTCTCCGGTGAGACGAGGTAGATCTGTCCGTCCGCCGTGCCGCTGCGTCCCTCGAAATTGCGGTTGAAGGTACGCAGGCTGACGCCGCCGGAATTCGGCGAGAACCCCATTCCGATGCAGGGCCCGCAGGCGGATTCGAGGATCCGCGCGCCGGAGGCGATGATATCGGAGAGGGCGCCGCAGTCGGCGAGCATCATGAGCACCTGCTTTGAGCCCGGTGAGATCGAAAGGCTGACGGAAGGCGCGATCGTTTTGCCCTTGAGGATCGCGGCGACGCGCAGCATATCGCGCAGAGAGGAATTCGTACAGGAGCCGATGCAGACCTGATCGACCTTGATCGAAGAAAGGTTCTTGACTTCGGTCACGTTGTCGGGGCTGTGGGGGCAGGCCGCGAGCGGCTCGAGCGAAGAAAGATCGATTTCAACGATTTTATCGTATACTGCGTCTGGATCGCTCTCGAGCGGGACGAATACTTCGGCGCGCCCCTGCGCCTCAAGGTATTCGCGTGTCGTTTCGTCGGAGGGGAAGATCGAAGTCGTTGCGCCTAATTCGGCGCCCATGTTGGTGATCGTTGCGCGCTCCGGAACGGAGAGTGTTTTAATTCCTTCGCCGCCCCATTCGATGATCGCGCCGACGCCGCCTTTGACCGAGAGGATGCGGAGAATTTCAAGGCTGATATCCTTCGCGGCAACACCGTCGCGCAGCTTTCCCTTGAGGATGACCTTGTACATCTTCGGCATATTGATGTAGTAGGGGCCGCCGCCCATTGCGACCGCAACGTCGAGCCCGCCGGCGCCCATCGCCAGCATGCCGATTCCGCCGCAGGTCGGGGTGTGGCTGTCGGAGCCGATCAGCGTTTTGCCGGGGATCCCGTAGCGCTCCAGATGGACCTGATGGCAGATCCCGTTGCCCGGACGGGAGAAGAAGATTCCGTGCTTTTTGGCGACGCTCTGGATATACCGGTGATCGTCGGCATTTTCAAAACCGGACTGCAGGGTGTTATGGTCGATATATGCAACGCTCTTTTCGGTCTTAACACGCTCGATGCCCATCGCCTCGAATTCCAGGTAGGCCATCGTTCCCGTTGCGTCCTGCGTCAGGGTCTGGTCGATTTTTAGAGCGATCTCGCTGCCCGGGGTAAACATATCGCCCGAGAGAATATGCGACTGGATGATTTTCTGCGCAATTGTAAGGCCCATTTCAGAGATTCTCCTTTTCAATGATATTGTCCTTTGCTTTTCGGACGTGTTCGGTGGTCAGGCGTTCGGCGGCGTCTTCGTCTTTCGCGGCGATCGCCTCGAAAATCTGGCGGTGTTCCGCCGAGGCTGCCTTCGCGCGTTCGAGCTCCCCGAGAGAGCGCTGGCGGTACTGGCCGATTTTGCGGTGGAGATCCGTCAGCATCTGCTCGAGCATTTCACTGCCGCAGTTGCGGTAGATTTCGCTGTGGAATTCCGTATCCATCGCCTTGAGATGTTCCGCGTCGCCGCGCAGGGTATAAAAATCCTCGAGGTCGAGCGTATCGCGCAGGTTTTTGAGCCCCTCTTCCGAGATGCGCTGCGCGGTCCAGCGGGCGGCGAGACCTTCGATCCGGATTCGGATCTCGTAGATATCGCTCAGATCCTGTAGATCGATCCCGAGAATCTGGATCCCTTTTCCGCAGCTTCTGACCATGTTTTCCTGCTGAAGGCGGCGGATCGCTTCGCGGATCGGCGTTCGGGAAACGCCGAGCTGCTGCGACAGCGCCGTTTCCGTCAGAATTTCTCCGGGCGGATAAACGCCGTCGAGTATGTTTTGTTCCAGCGTTTCAAAAACCCGGTCGGCCAGGGAAAAAGATCGCTGATCGTTCATTTTCCGTTACTCCTTTACAGCTTTGAAGCGTCCTTCGGAAATTTCCTCAAGCTTTTCCTCGATCCTCCAGGCGGACAGCGGGCTGTCGCGGTCGGTTTGATACTCGCTGTCGACCCATTCCTTCATTTTCAGAACGATCGGATCGTGCTTATCAAGCGATTCTTCGGGGGAGAGCTTATACGTCGAATTGATCCAGTAAGCGATCCCGGCGAGACCGGAAGTTTTGCTGATCTGAACTGTTGCCGGACGGTTGAGGATCGTTTTCGTATCGAAAATATTATAGATACGCTCGTCCTTGAGCATTCCGTCGGCGTGGATGCCGGCGCGGGTTTCGTTGAAGCTTTTCCCGACAAACGGCGTCATCGGCGGGATCTTGTAGCCGATTTTCGTGCGGAAGTAATCGGCGATCTCGGTGATGACCGTAGGATCCATCCCGTCGAACGTTCCGCGCAGCGAAGCGTATTCCATCACCATCGCTTCGAGCGGGATGTTGCCGGTACGTTCTCCGATGCCGAGCAGCGAGCAGTTGACGGCGCTCGCGCCGTAGAGCCATGCGGTCGAGGCGTTCGTGACCGCTTTGTAGAAATCGTTGTGGCCGTGCCATTCAAGCATTTCGCTCGGAACCTCGGAATAATGCTGCAGGCCGTAGACGATGCCGGAGACGCTGCGCGGCAGCGCGACTTCGGTATACGGAACGCCGTAGCCCATCGTATCGCAGGCGCGGATCTTGACCGGGATTCCCGCCTGGCGCGAAAGGTTCATCAGCTGATTGACAAACGGTACGACGAAGCCGTAGAAATCGGCGCGGGTGATATCTTCGAGGTGGCAGCGCGGGATGACGCCGGCTTCAAACGCGTCGCAGACCGTGGCGAGGTATTTTTCCATCGCCTGGCGCCGGGTCAGGCCGAGCTTTTTGAAGATATGGTAGTCCGAGCAGCTGACCAGGATACCGGTTTCGCGGATGCCGAGGTTTTTGACGAGGCGGAAATCCTCGCGGCTCGCACGGATCCAGGTTGTGATCTCGGGAAATTTCAAGCCGAGCGCCTGGCATTTTTCGAGCGCTTCGCGGTCCTTTTTTGAATAGACGAACATTTCCGTCTGGCGGATGATCCCGTTCGGGCCGCCCAGCTTCGACATGAGCTTGAAGAGCTCTACGATTTCTTCAACGCTGTAGGGCTCGACGGACTGCTGGCCGTCGCGCAGGGAGGTATCTGTGATCCAGATGTTTTCCGGCATCCCCATCGGTACGCGCCGATGGTTGAACGGCACCTTCGGAACGAAGCTGTAGTCGTAAATGTCGTCGTACAGGACGGGTTCCTTGACGTCCTGCAGGGCATAGTAGTAAGATTTTTGTTCGAGCAGGTTGGTTTTCTTTGAAATGACGAGCATGGGTTGCCTCCCACTTGTTGTATAATTGTATACAATTATACATTAAAATGGAAGCTTGTAAAGAGATATCAATTTTTTTCATAAAAAAAGACAAAACCGTCGGATTTTGAAATCGACGGTTTTGTTGCGCAGTTTTTTGTGCCGTGAGCAATGCGGTGATTACTCAGACGTTTTATTGAGAAATTTCGCGATCATCTCAACCATTTTCTTGTTTTGGAACGTTTCTTCCACTTCCTCTATATCGACGGTTTTTCCGTTGAGGATCGCCTGAATGATCGCTTCCGCGTACAGAACGTCCCGGGTCATGGGAGCGCCGAGATACGTCAGCAAGTCGATGTTCATCTTGTTGTTGATCCCTTCGACCATGCCCGTGTAGAAGGTGCTTTCTTTTCCGAAGAGGCGTCCGATTTCCTCCATATAGTGGAAACCGGTAACGATGTCGTGAACGTGGATCACCGGGCGTTCACCGGCGGCATAAACGCCGGCGGAAAGCAGCCCGTCGACCGTTGTATCCAGAAGATCGCTCAGTTCAAGCAGCAGTCCGGTATCCGGCAGGGAATCTCCGTTCTCCCATTT